>JALQWO010000016.1:0-1781 GCA_023258655.1 Bacteroidia bacterium | reverse complement strand
TAATCAATACAACCAGGAATAAAATCATTGATGTATTAAACGTTCTACTTAATGTAGTATTTAATGAACGATTGATGATTGTTTCTGTAGTTTCATCACTTTTACGAACTTTTAGGTTCTCACGAATACGGTCAAATACGATTACCGTATCGTTGATTGAGTAACCCAACAAGGTTAACAACGCCGCGATCAAGTGTTGGTCGAAGTCTGTTGGGAAGGGAACTACACCATCCAAGATGGCGAACATCGACAATACCACCAACACGTCATGCACCAATGCGATTGTTGCTCCCATACCGTAAGCGACACTGCGGAAACGGAATACGATATACAAGAAGATTCCAACCACAGTCAAAATCACCAAGAATGCACTCTTGTCGCGCGTGCTGGTAGCAATGGCTGCACCCACTTTAGAAGTAGACATAACGGGATCTTCACCCACCATATCAAAACCTTTCAGTGCACCCAATACATCCGCACGAACTGAGTCACGTGCAGATTGTCCTTCAGCATCAATTTTATAAGTTGTTACAATTCGGAATTGGCCATTTCCACCGAAGGTTTTCACCTCGTTGCTAGACTCTTTCAAGTTGTTATCCAAGGCCGTTTTGATGGCTTCTGTTTGATAATTCTTAGAACCGTCAAACTGAATCACATACGCATGTCCACCCTTGAAATCAATACCTGTACTGATACCACCCTTCATCACAAATGCAACAATACCGGCAACAATGACCAAGGCAGACGCCATGTAGTATTTCTTACGGTTGGCCACAAAATCAATGTTTGAATTCTTCATGAATCCTTTGTTCCAAGGCGCATCAAATTTGATTTCCAATCCTTTGTCGGCACGACGATCCAACAACAAACGAGTGATGAACAAGGCGGTGAACATTGAACTGAAAATACCAATTACCAAGATTACGGCGAAACCATATGCTGGACCCGCACCGGCAAAGGTCAAAATGAAACCGGCCAATAATGTTGTAATATTTGAATCGATAATCGCACTCAACGCATGCTTGAAACCATCAGCGATTGCCGATTTTATACTCTTACCATTTTCCAATTCATCCTTGATACGCTCGTAAATCAACACGTTGGCATCTACCGCCATACCTACCGTTAAGATGATACCCGCCATACCTGGCAATGTCAAGGCGGCACCCAAGCTCGCCAACACACCCATGATCAAGAAAACGTTACCCAAAACGGCAACGATCGCCATCCAACCTGCACGGCTGTAGTACAAGATCATGAACAAAATGGTTGCAATGAAACCAAACAACAACGAATTCAAACCATTGGTGATTGACTCTTGTCCCAAAGAAGCACCCACCTGTTCGCTAGCCACAATCTTTGCAGGGGCAGGCAACTTACCGGCCTTCAACACGTTGGCCAAATCGTTGGCTTCACGGATGTCGAAATTTCCCGTAATTTGGCTATTTCCACCACTAATTTTCTGGTTCACCACAGGGGCAGAATAAACACGATCATCCAACACCACGGCGATATACTTGCCAATGTTACGACCTGTTACCTGAGCCCACTGTGTTCCTGCCTTGGCGGTCATTTCCATGGACACTTCCAATTCTCCTGTTGGAGAAGTATTTACACGTGCATCAGAGATGATGTTCTCATCTTCAGCAGACAATGCAGCATTACCATCGCGGTCCAATTTCAAGAAATACACGAAATACTCGTCTGAGTTCAATGCCTCTTTGCCATCGGCCTCATAATCACGGGGCTTGGCACTAAAAGCGAGTTTGGCACTCTCCAAA
>JALQWO010000169.1 GCA_023258655.1 Bacteroidia bacterium | reverse complement strand
AGGTATGTGCCGTGTCCTGCACGGGAAGAGGGGAAGATTTTATCAAAAACGTTGTGGCTTATGACATTGCTTCAAGAATGAAATATGGGCAAGTGAAATTGCAAGACGCAGTTGCACAGTCAATCCAACACAAACTGAAGGAAAGCAAAGGAAGGGGCGGATGTGTGGCCATGGATGCTCAAGGAGAAGTGGTATTTAATTTTACTACCTCTGGTATGTTTCGTGGTTCGGTGAACGCCCAAGGGGAGGTATTCACCGCAATTGGTCGTTAATCTTCATTTTTATTTACCGCCGTTGATAGGGTTTTGCGGTTTTCCGTAAAATGTCCTACGGAGATTTGCATTTTTTCGTAATTGATAATCAGTGGTTTGGTTTACTTTCACGGGATGAACCATGCCATTGGCAGTTTGCGCTCCATTTTTATGCTGGTATTCGCATTATCAGCGAGTGGACTTTTTGCCCAAGACTTAAATACACCCATTCCTTTCGATCAATCCATCACAACCGGAACCCTTCCCAATGGGTTGAAGTACTTTATCAAGCCTAACGCCAAACCGGAGAAAAAGGTAGAACTACGTCTGGCTGTCAAAGTCGGCTCTATCCTCGAAAACGACGATCAACAGGGGATGGCTCACTTCATAGAACACATGAACTTTAATGGGACCGAGCATTATCCCAAAAATGAACTGGTCGATTACTTGCAGTCCATTGGCGTACAGTTTGGTGCAGATCTCAATGCCTATACCCGTTTTGATGAAACGGTCTATATCTTACCCATCCCAACAACCGATCCCGCAAATGTTGAAAAAGGGTTTGAGGTTCTTTCAGATTGGGCGCAAAAGGCACTGTTTACCGATGTTGACATCAATGAAGAACGCAATGTGATTTTGGAAGAGAGTAGGGGTGCAAAGGGTGCCAACGACCGCATGATGCGGAAGTTTTTACCCAAACTTTTGGCGGGTTCACAATATGCGAATCGACTCCCCATTGGTAAGGAGGAAATCATTCGATCTGGTAGTGCTGATGCGATGCGGGCTTTTCACCACGATTGGTATCGCCCCAATTTGATGGCGGTGATGGTTACGGGTGATATCACCGTTCAACAAGCCAAAGCACTGATTGATAAGTACTTTGTCAATCTAACAAACCCGGTTCCTGAGCGACCGCTGATTGAATTTACGATCCCAGCCTATAAGAAAACAGAGGCCATGGTGATAACCGATAAAGAAGCCACCATGCAGCACTTTATGATGGTGCATTCCTCCTTAAAGAATCAACCATTAATTACCTTGGGCGATTACCGTCAACGGCTCGTGATGTCTTTGTTTATCACTGCACTGAACACTCGCTTGGCCAAGCGCACAGAATCGGCTGATGTTCCCTATTTGGCCGCAAATGCGGGAATCAGTAGCTGGGTTAAAGGGAGTCATTCCTTTCAATTGGAATTTTACACCCATGAGGACATGAGAAAAGGATTGAACACGGCGATTGGAGAGTTATTGGCGATTAGCAATTTTGGATTTGATCAAACGGAAATCGATGTGGTTAAAAACAATTTTATCAGTGGTATGGAGAATTTATACAATGAGCGAAAGAAAAAGGAGTCGGGACCCATTGTTGATGAGTTGGTTCGTCATTTTTTATATCAGGAGATTGTTCCGGGGGTTGCGTTTGAATACAAGTATTATTTGGAGTTTTTACCTTATATCACGGTGGAAGAAATCAATGAAATGGCCAAACAATGGCTGGATGACAGTCGGCCCTATTATGTAGTTGCCGCTGGTCCTGAACAGTCAGACTTGTCAAAAATCAGCGAGAAAACATTGCTGGAATGGGTGAATGCTGCATTGAAACAGAAGGTTACCCCACCCGTGGAAAAGAAAATGCCAACAAATCTGTTGAAAGTCATGCCATCAGCCGGGTCTATCAAGTCGCAAACAACGGATGATCAATTACACACAAAGACTTACACCTTGAGCAATGGCGTGATGTTGACCGTGATGCAAACGGATTTGCAGGAAGATCAGATCATTTTATATGCTGCCCGTAAGGGAGGGAAGGAGATGTTTGCCGCCAAGGACAAAGTCAATAGCAATTACATGATAGACATTACCTCGCAAATGGGATACGGCGATTTTCGACCTGGGGAGTTGGATGATTTTTTGGCCGGCAAAAATGCGGGAGTGAGTTTGTCTATGGACGAGAATTTGTCGAGTGTATATGGTTATTGCGGAAAAAAAGATTTAGAAACCTTGTTGCAACTAACTCATTTGAAAATGACATCGCCCAGGAAGGATGATGAACTGTTTCAGGGAATCATGTCTGTGGTTGTGGAGCAGATGAGAAATGCAAAATTAGATCCTCAGACGGCTTTCATGGACTCCATATATTATCGCTACTATAACAATCATCCATTAATGCCTATCGGTATACCCACCGAAGCGCAGATGGCAGAGATATCGGCTGAGAAAGTCATAGATATTCACCGAGCGGTATTTGGTAATGCCGATGGGTATCATTTTGTATTGGTGGGCAATTTCCCAGGTGATACGATTTTGCCTTTGGTAAACAAGTATTTGGCCAGTTTGCCCGCGAAACCGAGAAATTATCAGGCTGAGGATAATGGTTTACGGCCAATCCGTGGGGTCAATCAAATGGAGTTTAGGAAAGGGCAAGAGCAGAAGTGTCTGGTGATAGAAAAGTACTATAATTTTGGTGCGTTTGAAGATGATTTTCTATTACATGCATCATTTTTGTCCGAAGTGATGAATATCAAAATAAATGAAGTGTTGCGGGAGAAAATAGGGGGTGTTTACAGTGGCGCTATGAACACAATGGTATCCAAAGAGCCTTATCCTCAGTATTCTGCTACATTGTTTTTGCCCTGCGGTCCAAACAAAGTTGACACCCTGCTCAAGGTGGCCCACGCAGAAATCTCAAGGCTTAAACTTGAAGGTCCCACCGCCAAGGATTTGGACAAAGTAAAAAAAGCAGCTCTTGAGAAACACCGCGAAGCATTGCAAACCAATGTGTATTGGGTAAGTGTTCTCATGGGATTGGTGTTGCATCCAGACGAAAAGGATCAGATTTTGAATTCCGAAGAGCGAATCAATGCGGTTACAACAGAGGATTTGCAAGCCGCGGCCAATGTGTTGTTTTCAGGTGAGAATGTATTTAGAGCGATACTCTATCCGGATGGACCAAAGGATGAAGTTAAATCTCCGAAGAAATAAGCGAAATTTGAGACTATGTCGGCCTGGGAATTATCGGACAATCAACTCAAAAAGACGTTTGAATTCCAATCGTTCGAAGCCGCAATGGATTTTATGCAGCGGGCGAGTAGGGTGATTG
>JALQWO010000168.1 GCA_023258655.1 Bacteroidia bacterium | reverse complement strand
AACGTAAGTGACCACCTTGTTTCCCGCCGTTTTAAAGGCGTAGTTCAAGTTTTTCAGTCCGGTCTGTGTGTTTTCGTTGTTGAAATTCCAGTCGTGGGTAGTACCCGTACTAGAACCCATAAAACTTACTGGCACACCAACGCAAGGAGACCCACTGTACTGAATCGTACACTGAGCCGCAGCGTCGCCGATGGACGTTAGCGTGGCTACAATCGCAACCACCGCACCCTTCATTATGTTTAGTAAACCTTTCATTTTAGGCATTTTTTCTGTGTGTAATCGGTCAAAAATAGAAGATTTAGCCCGGTTTCCCAAGCCATTACCCCCAATTATTGACGTTTTCATGATGTTTTTACTTAAAATTCTCATCCAAATTTTGTATATTAAGTGTAACTATCGAATTAATTTAATTTGTTTTCGGATATATTTCCATTCCACATCTCCGCTGTATTTATAAGCCAATATCACGCGGTAAGTGTCTTCTTTACATTCGCTTTCACTGCACATGCCTGTCCATCTCGACAAATAATCATTACTTCTAAATACAGTCCTTTGCTTTGCGTCCAATATCGTAATATCAAATTGTAAAGGCTTGGGCATCTCAACAAAAAAGAAATCGTTGGCCCCGTCGCCGTTGGGCGTGAAAACATCCGGCACAAATACCTCCGTCACCTCGTTCGCGGGTGTTACCGAAATATTCAAACGCTGGCTATCCGCACACAACAATCCCGTTGCGGATTCTCTGTGTTTGTTGACCAATTTTAACGTAAAGTTCTTTCGCTGCGATACGAAATAATTATGATTCAGTCGGGTTCCGCCCGTTTCTACGCGTCCATTCAAATCCGATACCTCACCATCGCCCCAATACACGCGA
Organism: Bacteroidia bacterium; assembly: GCA_023258655.1. GTDB lineage: Bacteria > Bacteroidota > Bacteroidia > NS11-12g > UBA955 > UBA955. The sequence goes on along the minus strand of JALQWO010000168.1, from coordinate 2,530 downwards.
ACGTCGTGAAGAGCGCCCATCAAATCCAACGACACCGATCCACCCACATTCTCAGCAATGACCGGCCGCCATTGACCCAACAAACCCGCGCAAGGCTTCAATTTTTGCTCTACTGTTGCGGGGCGGTTATTCTTTGGAACAAACACAGACTTTTCATTATCTGTTTCTTTCGTAATCACACCCGAATGTTCTCCTGGTGATGCACTGGCCTTTTCGACCTCATTTTCCGAAAGACGATTGATCTTATTCCCATCGCCCACAGGGTGATTGCGCTCAAATCCATTGGCCTCAGCCGATTTATCGGTTTCAGTCACAGCACTCGCTTTGGGTTCTACTGCTGTCCGCAATTTAGCGTCCCTGTCAACCAACGTTTGATTCTCTGCAACTGACTCCTTTTGCAGCGGCACTTGAGAACCTTCCTCCTTCAAATTCAACGCTGCAACGACACTGACACCCACTACAACCGCCGCGCCCAACCACGCCCAAGATGATGTGGCCCATCCACTCCCGCTCGTGCCCAAGCCATTTCCAGTACCCACTGATTGGGAGGCGTCCAGCTGCTCCAAGCACTGTTCAAAGAGTCCGTCTGGAGGCGCAATTTGCGCATCTCCCAAACCCTGCTTGAATATATCGTCGATATGTTTCAGGTCCTCACCCATCAATTTCTATCTATTTTGGCCTGCAACCACTTGCGGGCTTTGAACAACTGTGATTTGCTCGTATTCTCAGAGATTCCCAGCACTTCTCCAATCTCGGCATGGGTAAATCCCTCTATGGCATACATGTTGAAAACAGTGCGATATCCGTCGGGCAAAGACGCCACCAAACGCAGAAGATCTTTGGTTTCCAGTGGCTGAGTGGCATTCACATCGCCTGCCAAATCATAGGCCTCATCCAAACTGCCCGCATATTTCGACTTGTTTCTTTTGATTTGATCCAAACACGTGTTCACGGCGATACGCTTCACCCAACCTTCCAAGGATCCTTGGAAACGGAACTCATCCGATTTTTGGAAAAACTTCACCATGGTTTCTTGTAACATGTCTTTGGCCTCATCTGTTGCGCCCATGTATCGAACACAAATGGCATATATAACCGGGGCAAATTGTTGGTACAACGCCTGCTGTGCCTTGCGATCTCCCGCCGAACACGCGCGTAACAACTCCTGTAACTTTGGCTCCGATAGATTTGTCATTCTGTATCAACATGACCCAGATTTAAACCCAAGATGACATTCGTCGCCCAAAGGTTGTCCGGCCCCCTAATTTTTTTTCGAAATTGCTTGAATTAGTCCATAAGTGGCATCCATCAGCAACACTTTGGCATTCCCATTTCTTTCAATACCATAGAGCGCCTTTTCCAACACAACCACCATATTGCCAATCACACCTTCTCCCAACTGCAAGGTATTGAACTTATTTACGAAGTCCAATTCTGGTCCTTCCCACAACCCTTCCGACCCAGTATAAGGCAGCACGGCACAGGTACGCAACACTTGAATGCCATAGAGCAAAAAGGATTTTACACCTTCCCTTCCCAACGAGGCAGTATCGTCGCTCCAATGAAAGGCTTCCCCCATTTTACGGCGAAAACAAATCGTCATCCAATTGCGCCAAGCGTCCAAATGAGGATTCCCTGCTTCCTTGCCCAAATCCCGGGCCAAACGGTAATTCCCTTGCGCTACCTTGGCCAATCGCTGAGCGTCGTCTAAGGATATTCCCTCCCGTTCTTGCAGGGCAGAGGCCAGAGAGGCATCATCGATGGGCGCCACACGCACCAATTGCGTTCTTGAGAGAATCGTACCCAAAATCGCGTCCAAATCACTGCCCACCAACAAAAACAAGGTTTGTTCTGGGGGTTCTTCCAAACTCTTCAGCAATATATTTCCCTCCTGACCCAAATACTCCGGCAACCAAATCAAGCAGACCTTCATCTTGCCTTCGTAGGATTTCAGGGAGATATTCTTGATGATGTTTCGCAGTTCTTTGGTGGGAATGTTTCCTTGTTTGTTTTCGGCGTTGAGCTGCTGCATCCAATCTTCGTAATTGAGATAGGGATCTTCTTGCAGGGCTGTGCGCCATTGGGGATATACATCCGAACATTGTTCCATCTCCCCGGCCTTTTTGGGAAAGGGGAAACTGAAGTGTACATCGGGATGGATTAGGGCCGACACCTTTTTACAACTGCTGCATTCCCCACAGCTATCCTGCTCTGTGGGTTGATTACACAAAATATACTGGACGTAAGCCAAGGCCAAAGCCAGATTACCACTACCCTCGGCACCCAATATCAACTGGGCATGGGGAACTCGACCCACACGAACGCCATGAACCATGCGCTCTTTGATGATTTCCTGTCCGATTACGTCCGCAAACCTCATGTCGTTGTTTTTAACCCCCGCTTACGCAAATACCCGTACAATGCAACCGAACCAGTTACCACCAAAATGGCAATGAACTGGCTGTGCGACAATAAGCCATCAAACAAAAATCCACGCGACCCATCACCGCGATAAGCCTCGGTCAAGTAT
>JALQWO010000167.1 GCA_023258655.1 Bacteroidia bacterium | reverse complement strand
ATGAAGTCCAGGTTGTAGCGGTAACGGCTGTAATAATAGGTGAAGTTCGAAAACAGTTTTTTATTGAAAACGTGATTCCATCGGGTGGTCACTGTGGAGTTGCCCCACTTCACTCCAAACAAACCGGCGGCCTTGAAAACATCATCGCCAATGTAGGTAGAGATGAAGATGTTATCGCGCTTGTAGCTGTAGTTTGCTTTGGCGGTGAGGTCGTAGAAGTAGAATTGGCTGCCCGACAAATTATCCGGTAGAAAAGGTTTCGCCAAAATATCGATGTATGAACGTCGACCAGAAACCATGAAACTTGATTTCGCGGGAGTTTTACGGGGTTTGAACAAGTTTTTGGATTCGGGTTTTGCGAGTGGGCCTTCGAGCGTAAGTCGGGAAAAGATGCTGCCAACGCCCCCATTGGCTTGGAAATTGCGTTTGTTGCCGTCTTTAGATTTTACATCGAGTGTGGAGCTCAATCGACCTCCATAATTGGCCGGAATTCCCCCTTTCACCAATTCTACATCTTTGACAGCATCGGGATTGAAGATGGAGAAAAATCCAAACAGGTGTGCGGAATTAAAAACGGGGGCTTCATCCATGAGTACCAAGTTTTGGTCGATACTTCCGCCTCTTACATTGAATCCAGAGGCTCCTTCACCTACGGTGGTTACACCGGGTAATAACTGAATGCTCTTGATGACGTCAGCTTCACCCAAAAATGCCGGAATTTTTTTGATTGTTTGTCCGCTAATGCTCTGGGTAGAAATATCCAATGATTTTACGTTGTTATTTCGTTTTGACCGAATGATGACGGTACCCACACCTTCAACTTCTGGGGATAGCAAGATGTTGTATTCTATGTTGTTGTTGATTTCAATTTTGCTTGACAATGATTTGTACGATGCGGCGGATACAAGCAATGTATGGGTACCTGCTGGGATTGTGATCGAGTAAAATCCGTAACCATTTGTGGCTGAACGCAGTTCGGTTGCGGAATTTGCTTTGCTGATTACCGTAACAGTGATCTGTGCTTTGGCGATGGTTTCACGTGAGCTTGAGTCTTTGACGTATCCGGAGAGCGTAAAATTTTGGGCATTTAATAATGAGCTGATGCTAATAAAAAGTAGGAGGAGAAGGATGCGGGGCATTGTTGCGACAAAGGTAATTCTGTATAGAACAATCGAAATGCACTTTTGTCGATGAAACTATCTAATTAGCAGTATTTGTATTTTGGGTGAATGGTGTAACAGGAGCCTTAACAACAGAGAGGCACCCAGTGGGTGCCTCTCTGTTGTTGGTATTAAGGGTTGGTTATGGTCTGTCTTTCATGTGCACATACGCACGGGGAGTCTCTCCGGTATAAATTTGGCGAGGACGGGCGATGGGCTGTTTTTCCTTGCGCATTTCTTGCCATTGGCTGATCCAACCTGGGAGACGACCCATGGAGAACAACACGGTGAAGAAATCGGTAGGGAATCCCATGGCGCGATAAATGATACCAGAATAGAAATCCACATTGGGGAACAATTTGCGCTCTACGAAGTAAGAATCGGTGAGGGCCGCTTCTTCGAGTTGCTTGGCAATTTCCAAAACAGGATCGTTCACACCCAATTTCGCCAACACGTCATCGCATGCTTTTTTGATGATTTTGGCGCGGGGGTCGAAGTTTTTGTATACGCGGTGACCGAATCCCATCAAGCGGAAAGGATCGTTTTTGTCTTTGGCTTTGTTGATCCACTTTTGTACATCTCCACCGTCGTTTTGGATTTGCTCCAACATTTCCAATACTTCTTGGTTGGCGCCGCCGTGCAGGGGACCCCACAATGCAGAGATACCGGCAGAAATGCTGCTGTACAAGTTGGATTGAGAACTACCCACAACACGTACGGTGCTGGCGCTGCAGTTTTGTTCATGATCGGCGTGCAAAATGAGCAATTTGTTCATGGCGCTCACCAACACGGGATCTGGCTCATACTCAGGCATGGTTACTTGTCCGAAAGTCATGTTCAAGTAGTTAGCCACATAGTCCAAGCTATTTTTGGGATATACGGTAGGATGCCCATTGCGCTTTTTGTAGATCATGGCACAGATGGTGGGCATTTTGGCCATCAATCGGATGATGGTTCTGTTGATGGATTCTTCGGAACGGTGGGGGTTTAACGCTTTGGGGTAGTACAAACCCAAGGCCGCCACCATACTCGACAACTGTCCCATGGGATGTGAACCTGTTGGGAAGGCTTTGAACATGGCTTCTAATCCTTCATTCGCCAAAGTATGTTCACGAATGGCATTTTCGAATTCAGCATATTCTGTTGCATTGGGTAATTTTCCATACAACAACAAATAGGAAACCTCCAGAAACGAAGCATGTTCAGCCAAATCTTCAATGGAATATCCGCGGTGATGAAGAATACCCTCTTCCCCATCCAGAAAAGTAATGGCACTTTTGGTAGAGCCCGTATTTTTAAACCCAATATCCAGGGTGATATGACCGGTAAGGTCGCGCAACTTGCTGATATCGATGGCTTTTTCACCTTCTGTTCCAGTGATTACTGGAAATTCAAATTCTTTTCCTTCTACGATGAGTTTTACTGATTCGGACATGGGTATTTTATAATGCGGATTTGGCTACGGCGAATATAATCAATCACCCGAGAACCGCCAAAGTAGGTGGACAACTCACGGAAATGGTTACATGCAGATAACAAACACGCTTAACCCAAAAAAGGTTTGTTGTTCCCACCAATTTCGTTGAACCCTTTGGCTGTCAATTGAAACCGTGTTTTTCTGATTTTATCTACATCGAAATTGCTCATGACCTGATTGTTGTTTCCAATGGCCTTGATGTATCGATAATGATGCAACTGACGGATGATGTCAATGGTTACGTTCGCTGCCAAACCTGTATCTTCGACCACGGTCATGGGGGTTTCTGCATGAATTAAACACAGCAGCACCTTGCGTTCATCATCCCCAATTTCAAACATCAGTCGAATTTTTCGGGACGCATTTGCGGGAAGAACAATACTTCTTGAATGCTTTGTTGATTGGTCAGCATCATGGTAAGTCGGTCTATTCCCACACCCAAACCACTGCTCGGTGGCATGGCATATTCCAAGGCCCGCACAAAGTCGTGGTCATAGGCCATGGCTTCTTCATCGCCGCGGGCGGCCAATTTCAACTGATCTTCAAAGCGTTCACGTTGATCGATGGGGTCGTTCAACTCCGTGTAAGCATTGGCAATTTCTTTTCCGTTAACAAACAGTTCAAATCGCTCTACCAAACCGGGTTTTGAGCGGTGTTTTTTGGTGAGCGGACTCATCTCGATGGGGTAGTCGGTGATGAATGTGGGCTGTATGAGGTGTTTCTCTGCGCAGGCGCCAAAGATTTCATCAATCAACTTGGCCACGCCCATTTGGGCGGT
>JALQWO010000166.1 GCA_023258655.1 Bacteroidia bacterium | reverse complement strand
AACCCCTTAGCAGATGAAGCCATGAGATCCGTTTTTCGTTCTTCTTCTCGCGCAAAAACATTGGAGATGTGTACCAAAACCACCGGTACCGAAATCGCCTTGAGGGTGTCGGCAATGGCAATGCTCGTGTGTGAATACGCGGCGGCGTTCAACACAATACCTGAACAACCTTCCTCGCTTGCCAAACGCTGCAACTCATTGATGATTTCGCCCTCTACATTGCTCTGAAATACCGTCAACCTAACACCCACCCATCGGGCCTGAAGTCCTTGAAAATAGTCGTCAAACGATTGCTCTCCATAGATCGATGGCTCCCTGCTTCCTAGCAAATTGAGATTGGGTCCATTCACGATGGCTATATGCTTCATAACACAAAGGTACATTCACAAAAGTTTTTTACCGGACTTCGGCGTGAATTCAGGTATTTTGCATCCTAAAATGAACAAACCCACAGTTTTTATCACGGGCGCTACGGGGTTTCTGGGCTCTCACCTTGCTTGTTTGCTGCTAAAACAAGGATATCGCGTCGTTGCCATGAGACGGAATCCCCTGTCTGAAGGTTTGTTCCCAAAAATTCACCAATTTCATCAACTGCCCAACGCGTTCCAACCCCAATGGGTGACGGGTAATATCTTGGACATCGACGATTTGTGCGATACCCTGATTGATGTAGATGTTGTTTTTCACTGCGCTGCCAAGGTGTCTTTTGAGCGAAAGGACAAAGATGCACTGATGCTTAACAATGTTATCGGAACGAGAAATGTGGTAAACGCTTGTTTAAAAAACAACATTCCCAAATTGGTTTATTCAAGTTCTGTTGCAGCGATTGGGCGAGCTGAAAACGACGAACCCATCACCGAAAACACCGAGTGGGTTGAAAGCAAATACAACAGTCAGTATGCCATCAGTAAAAACCTCGCTGAACAAGAGGTCTGGCGGGGAAGTGAAGAGGGATTACAAGTTACGATGGTAAATCCGGGTATCATTTTGGGCTTTGGCGATGGCGCTACCGGCTCCAACCAATTGTACAACATGATACTCAAAGGAATGCCTTTTTACCCTGTTGGGGGTAATGGGTTTGTAGGCGTAGAAGATGTGGCCAAACTCATGTTGTACCTCTATGAAAACAATTTGTGGTCTAACCGTTATTTGTGCGTTGCTGAAAACCTCAAATACCAACACTTGTTCAATCAGCTTGCAGACGCCATGGGTGCTAAACAACCGCATATTGCCCTTCGTGGTATTGTCTTACACCTCTCCACAATGATTAGCAAACTGTTGGAACGATTGGGACTGCCCACACCCATACCGAGCGACACCATCACCTCTTCTTATCAAAATAGTATCTATCAAACCATCCACACCGATGCTCTTTCCCAATTCCAATATACCCCCGTTCGTGCGGTAAATTATTACGCACTTTTGGCCTTGGGATTGTTGAACAAAGACGCCATCAACCAAAACAATTGATGTACATTTGTAGCAACATGAAGTTTGGTGTTGTCATATTCCCAGGTTCTAACTGCGATCAAGACCTTATCAAGGTCCTGCAAACCTATACAAATGAGCCCGTGCTTAAACTTTGGCACAAAGACACAGACCTCCAAGGGTGTTCGCACGTTTTTGTTCCTGGTGGTTTTTCCTATGGCGATTATTTGCGCTCTGGTGCGATTGCCAAACTCTCTCCCATCATGAACGCTGTGGCCGATCATGCCCAAAAAGGAGGGTTTGTTTTGGGAATCTGTAACGGTTTTCAAATCTTGTGTGAAAGCGGTTTGCTTCCCGGCGCATTGTTGAGAAACACCAACATGAAGTTCAACTGCAAGAATGTACACCTCAAAGCGGGTAATACCGATTTGATTGCTACCAGAAAAATACAGTCGGACGATGTTCTGTGTGTACCCATCGCGCATGGAGAAGGTCGCTTCTTTTGTGACGAAGAAACCCTGGCAACCATTGAAGCAAACGGACAGGTGTTCTTCCGTTACTGTGATGCCGAAGGCAACTTGACCGAAGATGCCAATCCTAACGGATCTCTCAACAACATCGCTGGTATTTGTAATGCAACCAAAAATGTATTTGGTATGATGCCTCACCCAGAGCGATGCGCAACCGATTACTTATTGAACACAGACGGGAAAAAGGTTTTCGATAGCATTTTCTGAGTTTCACCGACGACTGTTTGATGTTGGTCGATATTCGACCATTTTACTCACTTATCCGACAACAAATTGGGGGTACGTTGCGTCTATTGTGTATATCGGGTTGAACCTAAACACAAAAAGTCATGAAAAGCAGCGTAAAACCAAAGAGCAAAGGGGTTACTATTAAAAAAATTTCTCCCCGCCAACACACCGACCGCAGCCTTTCACAGCAAGCCGCCGGGGTTTGATTCAGTGTGCCCCCTTAACGCAGCGGGCCTTCTTTTGTCATTACTGACTTTCTTTAAGTCGCTCAGCATTTTCAGCCACTTGCAAAGCATTCAAAATTTCTTGAATGTCACCATTCATGATGGCCGACAAATTATACAAAGTGAGGCCAATGCGGTGATCGGTGACTCTGCCTTGAGGATAATTATACGTTCTAACCTTTGCGCTACGGTCGCCGGTGCTAACAAGCGTTTTCCGACGCGATGAAATGGCCTCCATGTGTTTGGTGTATTCAATTTCATAGAGTTTGGTCGCCAACATCTTCATGGCTTTTTCTCGGTTCCCGAGCTGGTTTCGTTCAGTCTGACATACAACCACAAGTCCTGTAGGAATGTGTGTGAGTTGTACTTTGGTTTCTACCTTGTTGACGTTCTGGCCACCCGCCCCACCACTTCGGCTGGTTTCCATTTTTACATCAGCGGGGTTTAACTGCACATCTACCTCTTCGGCCTCTGGCATGACAACCACACTCACCGCAGAGGTGTGAATTCTTCCTTGGCTTTCGGTTGCTGGAACACGCTGCACTCGGTGAACACCGCTTTCGTATTTTAATACGCCATACGTTCCGGGATGCGGCACTTCAAAAATGATTTTGCTATAGCCACCTGCAGTTCCCTCGGTTTCGTCAACCACGGATATGGGCCAACCTAGGCCATCACAAAAGCGTTGGTACATCCGAAACAAATCACCAGCGAATATGCCTGCCTCATCGCCGCCCGTACCCGCACGAATCTCTACCACAGCGGGTTTTGCATCCTCTGGATCTTTGGGCAACAATTGTATTCTTATTTTCTCCTCGAGTATAACTTGCAATGGCTCCAGTTCATCGAGCTCTTCTTTTGCCATATCACGGAGTTCCTTGTCTTTCTCGTTCTTGAGAATATCCCGCGCCTCTGCGATTCGATGAAAGCAATTTTTATATTCGAAATACGTTTGCACGATTTCTTCTAGGTCGCGGTATTCTTTGTTCAATTTGGTGAACCGTTTCACGT
>JALQWO010000165.1 GCA_023258655.1 Bacteroidia bacterium | reverse complement strand
CAGCTTCTGCTGCGTGCACCCCAATGCCCATATTACCTGCAAACTGGCGATCGGACTGCTCCCAGGATTGAAATCTGTTGCCATCGCAAACGGCAATCCCGCATCAATCAATGTCCGCCCCGGCGCATACGGTATTCCCAAAAAGTAACTCGTTCCCGGCAATCCCACCGGCACGGTTCCACCATAATCCATCCGCATCGAATCCCGCAATAACCCAACCTCTACCTCGCTGCAATGCTCCAAATGATCCGCGCTCCAACTGCCATTGGCCACCGCCACCTGAACGCCACCCGTCAACCCCAACTCGTTGGCATGAATCTTCGAAGGCAATCCCATCGCCGACGCCGCCTTCAGTATCCGATCCGTCTGCTCAACCGTGAAAAACCCGCGATCGCAAAACACATCGATGTGATCCGCCAATCCCTCCTCCACCACCTTCGGCAGCATATCCTCAATCACCAAATCCACATATCGATCCGGTTCCCCCTTATACTCAGTCGGAATGCCATGCGCACCCAAAAACGTGGCCTTGATCACTATATCAAAGTCCTGCTTCAACCGCTTCACCACACGCAACATCTTCAGCTCACTATCTGTGGTGAGCCCATACCCACTCTTTATTTCCACCGTGGTGGTTCCATGAGTAATCATTGTGCGCAACCGCGCAGCCGCCTGCTCATACAAATCAACCTCTCCCATCGCCTGCAACTTCCGCGCAGAATTCAAAATCCCGCCACCAGCAGCCGCAATGGCCTCGTAACTCTCGCCCCTCAACCGCATCTCAAACTCTTCATGCCTCGGCGCCGCAAACACGATGTGCGTATGCGAATCCACCAAACCAGGCAACACCTCAACCCCACCCAAATCAATGTGTTCCATGTCCTGAACATCGCCCATCGAACGATAATCCGCTCCATACACGCCCTCATCGCCACCCAAGCCCACAATCAATCCATCCTCCACCATCATCCAAGCCGAAGAAAAGGAATCTACATTCTGCATCTCACTGCCACTTCGGTAACGACCCAACTCGGACGATACTCCCCACATCTTGGTTATACCATAAAATAACTTGCGCATCAGTTGCAAATTACGCATTTTTGAAAGGATGACCACCGATGAATTGTTGCAAAAATTGCAACATCCCGCGCAAATACACCCCACAGCCTTTGTAGCCCCCAATGCCACAGCCATCGGCGATGTCATCGTCCACGAAGATGCCTCCCTTTGGTTTGGCGCCGTCCTCCGCGGCGATACCGACACCATCACCGTGGGAGCGCGCACAAACATCCAAGACAATGCGGTCATCCATGCCGATCCGGGCGCACCCTGCACCATCGGGCCTGACTGCGTAATCGGACATACCGCCATCGTACACGGTGCTACCCTCTCACACCACGTGCTGATTGGCATGCATGCCACCGTCCTCAACCACGCCCAAATCGGCGAATACAGCATCATCGGCGCCAACGCCATGGTACCCCAAGGCATGATCATTCCTCCCTATTCCCTCGTGCTGGGCACCCCCGCCAAAGTGGTCAAAACCCTGGGTCCGGAAGTTGAAAACCAAATCCAAAACAACGTGAACGAATACGTCCTTCGCGCAAAAGCCTACAAAAAACACTTTGCGGAATGATTTTTGACCACCCCTGATTCATATTCTCAACCACCCATGGCCCGTCGCACCAAATACTTCTACAACCCCAAATCGCTCAGCTTTGAGAAGGTGTCCGACCACCGAAGTTATGTGTTGTGGAGAAGGTTGGGGGCAACCTCCCTGTTTGTGGTTTTGGTAGTGGGACTCAGTTTTTTGATCAGCCATTTTTATGTGCGATTCAACCTTCTGCCAAGCCAACAAAATCCGATGGCGGTTTTGAGGGAATTGGAGAGCACTGAGCGCCAATTGCAAGCGCTTGAGGCCAGACTCATCGATCTCGAAGACAAAGACGTCAACATTTACAGGGCGATATTCAACGTGGCGCCGCCCAAACCTACCGACTTCCGCGGAGAGGATTATGCCGAACTCTCCCAATTGCCGAACGGCAAACTGCTATCGCGCATCAAACAAAAGGCAGACCAACTCGAAGCCCTCGCCCAAGCGCAAGAAGCCAGCTTCATCAAGTTGCAAAAGCTATCCAAAAATCGCATCAACGCCATCGATGCCATCCCCGCCATCATGCCCGTTGCTAACAAAGACCTGAGACAAATGGCCTCCGGATTTGGGTATCGGCGTGATCCATTCTACCACACGCCCTCCTTCCACCCCGGCATGGATTTTACCGCACCCGCAGGCACAGAAGTATACGCAACAGCCAGTGGCACTGTAGTCCTCACAAAAACAGAACCTTGGGGCTATGGCAACCACATCGTTATCAATCATGGGAATGGGTACACCACACTATACGGACATTTGAGTCGGTTCGTGGCCCGGGGCGGACAAAAAATCAAACGAGGTCAGCTCATTGGCTATGTGGGAAATACCGGTCGATCCACTGGCAGCCACCTCCATTACGAAGTCCGCAAACACAACAACCCCTTGAATCCTGCCTTCTTCTATCGCAACGATTTGAGCGATGAACAATACCAAAAAATGATCGAATTGTCGCAGCGAGAAGCCACCCGTTTCGATTAATCACAACTCGGATTACCTTTGTATCGCACCATGGAAAACAACACCGAAAAAAAATACATGAAAATTGGCGAGGCAGCAGCCATCATCGGTGTTCCGGCCAGTACCCTGCGCTTTTGGGAAAAGAATTTCCCCCAGTTGAAGCCCATGAAAAACAAAAAGGGCGACCGTTTCTACACGCGGAAGGACCTGGACCTCCTCAAAGAAATTCACTATCTTTCACATAACAAGGGGTTGAAACTCTCCAGCGTTTCCAAAACAGTGAAGCGAAACGACGATGGAATTTCACCCAAAACGAAGTTGGTACAAGAGCTCAGGGAATTCAGGGAAAAACTCATCAAACTCAAGGAACAGTTGGAATGACAAGGCGTGGCGGAGATATCGGAAAGTGGATTTTGACCTTCTTTTCGGCATTTCAGTCACCCCAACTTAGCGCAAGAAACTGTCAACAACCCACCCCTACAATCGGCAATCAAACAACACCCCATTGGGTGTTTCCCAACCTCTTTTTGGGATATCCCAAGGACACCAAAGCCGAAACTTTTTGCATTTTTCGCAACTCAGGCATTTCTGCTACAGGATTGTACGATGTTGGGCTATACCACCAAGCAAAAAACTACCGAATCAACTTAGAAAATCGTGGCTCCACAGAATGGAACACGCAGGTGGCCTTGGTGCAGTATAAACTGTCGTTGTCGAAAAGTCACCACTTCAGCATGGGTCTCGGCGGCGTTTCATTGGGTGGATCGGTCGCAAAAGGACATAGCGCATTGCGTGGAGCCGGCTTATTGAACTTACAATACATCATAC
>JALQWO010000164.1 GCA_023258655.1 Bacteroidia bacterium | reverse complement strand
TGCAATTGTCCATGATCCACAGTTGAATATCGCGCCGCGTCTTGCCAATCACCACCCACTGCGATGTACCAGTCAGCTGTCGCCATTCGGTGAGTTCCACCACCACCACCGGCACCTCGCTGCAGTTGGTGGGGGTAACCACCATGTCGGCGTTGCTCGTATCAAAATAAAATCCCTCCGGCGGGTAAGCCTTCGGCTGGGGTATGCACTTCAAATTGCCCACCGTGCTGCACTTGGGCGACATCGGATATCGCGAAGAAAATCCCCCGGAATAACTGATAGAACCATTGGGAAGACTGCTGATGCCCGAAACCAAACGGTAAGCAATGGAGTCGCGGTCCACCGTGTCCATCGCCCCGAAATTGTAATACCAAGGCGTGTTGCAGCACAACAAAACCACCGGAATGTTCGAAAGCAAGGGAGAACTGTTGCTGGCCTTCGCCGTGGACTGAATGTTACACACGTTGATCATGCATTTTGTGAAAAAATCGTTGCCCGCAGACCCTGTGGTGATGGATGCGTTCCTGCAACATTGACCCAAGTAAAACGTGACCTCACAACAGCTGCTCTTGTTGACAAAGTCTGATAGGGGTGCCGTGGCAAAATCCACAATGGCCTCGTACGTGTGCTCTTCTACACCCAATCCACTGGCGCCCGTATTTTGTGGCGTACAGCCCACATTGTTGACAGAACACCGCGGCGTGATATCCCGAATTCCCGTCCGCGTGATCGACAAACTGGCACTGCCGCAACCATTGCCGCCATTGGTGCCGGCATAACAGCCAAAAGAAGGACCGTTGAAGGCAACGCCCCTACAATCCCGATACACCTTGGTGGTGATTTTGTATTTGCTGCCACCCAAAAATTGGTATTGCATATCGGCCCCCATCATGTGGGAAGCTCGGCACGGTGTGGTCGTAATCCACAGCGCAAAAACCGCGACAACAATGAGGATTTTTTTGAATTTCATGGTGCTGAATTTAATTCGAATGTAAGTTATTGTTGCTGAATTTGTGGTTGCCGCAACGATTTCCTACCTTGCTTTCGTGAATATCAACGGCTGGATTGATTTAACCGCACCGTACTTGCCAACGCTTGTGGTGGCCATGGTTGTTGTGGTACAGTCGCTGTTTGGTGTGGGTGTTTTGTTTTTGGGTACGCCCTTTTTGTTGATTTTGGGACTGCAATACATGGAAGTTTTAGGTGTGCTGCTGCCAGTGTCGCTCTGCTTGAGTATCATTCAAACGGCCATGGGATGGCGACAAATTCAGTGGACTACCGTTCGGTGGTTTGTGTGGCTTTCACTGCCCGCCACGGCGGTGGGCACGCTACTGCTCAAATCCATTGTAGGTGCTGCCTATTTGCCCATCGCCATTGCACTGTATTTGGGAGTGGTGTCGTTGGGTTTCTATTTTCAAGTCGCTCCCAACGTCATTCATTGGGCGCTGAAACGCGATCGGCTATATATTTTATTAACCGGCCTGATTCACGGAGCGACCAATTTGGGCGGACCTTTGCTCTCAACCTACGTGCTGGCAAAATACGATGATAAACAGCAAGCCAGGGCAACCACCGCGGTTTGTTACGGGTTGTTGGTGGTGGTTCAATTGCTTACCCTGTCCTTGTCGGGGAATCCTCTGCCCCTGAAATCATCCAATCTCCTACACATGGGCATCGCGATGTTGGTATTCGCACTCACCAATGCGTTTGTTTTTCATCGCATCAGCAATCAAAAGTTTCGTCTGTTTTTCGGGTGTTTGTTGCTGCTGATGTCGGCCCTGCTGTTGTTCAGATAAACTTGATTTGTAACCCAAAGCACAGAACTCTTCACATTTTTAGCCCATTTTTGCAGCATGTTGAAAGGGATCGTGTTCGCCATCGGGGTAGGATTAATAGCCGTCATAGCGGAAAAGTTTACACCACCGGCATTCAATGGCATACTTATCGCGCTATTGTTGGGCATGTTTTTGGGTAACTTTCTAACGCTGCCCACTTCCCTTGACGCTGGCATTGGATATACGAGCTCCAAAATGTTGGAACTATCCATATTGTTCCTGGCGGTGGGGATCAATTACACCGATATCGCCGCTTTGGGTATCCAACCTTTTATTGGGGTAGCAGTGGTGGTATTTGCGGTGCTTTTTCTGTCGTTTTTTCTATCCAAAAGATTCAACTGTCCGGGGAATACCGGGCTATTGGTAGGATTCGGTACCGCCATCTGTGGTTCCAGTGCCATTGCCGCCCTGGCGCCCTCGCTCCAAAAGCAAAATAAGGAGGATGTAGCGATTGCCATGGCCGTGGTCAATCTACTGGGAACCTTTGGTATGCTGGTTTTGCCGTGGGCTTTGTTGCAAATCGATTGGCCTAGCAGTGATGTGGCTTCTTCAGCCATCGGATACTTGGTTGGGGGTTCATTACACTCTGTGGGCAACGTGGCCGGCGCGGGTTTTGCACTCGGAAAATCGGCTGGAGATGTCGCCATTACCGTTAAATTGGCCAGGGTAGCGCTCCTCACACCGGGCTTGATTTTCATGACCTACCTAACGCAACGCAGCGATGGCGGCCATTGGAAACGCTATTTCAACTTGCCATGGTATCTCATTGGATTTATCATGGTCACGTTTTTAGTAAGCGTGGTGGATATCCCCAAATCCGCGCTGAAAGACATAGAATACATCGGAAAAGTAATCCTTACCATCGCCATGGCCGCGATTGGCATGAAGGTGAGTTTCCGGAAATTGCTGCAAGCAGGTAGTCGCGGACTGCGCTTTGGCGCGGTGATGTTTGCCATTCAACTGTCCCTTTTGGGATTGATGGTTCTGTTGATGCGCTAAGGAGCGCGGTTGGATGATTCGCCCAATCAAGAAAAGGTAATCTGTAAATCCTTCTCGATGTCGGGGTGCAAACTGCGCGCAACCGGACAGGTATTGGCCACACGGATCAGGATTTCTTGGATATTTTCTGGCAAACCGGCGGGCAGTACGATGTTGATATGGCTGCTGATTTTGGAAATTCTGCGTGGATCCGAAGCCATGTATTTGGTGGTGTCGGCCGTGATTTCCGTGATTTCGAATCCTTTGGTTTGGGCATAAATGCCGATGGTGGTAATGATGCAAGTGGTTAAGCTCAGCGCACACAAATCAGTGGGGGAGAATGCCGATCCCATGCCTTGATTGTCGGTGGGAGCATCGGTGAAAATTTCAGTGCCACTTTGTAGGTGAATGTTGCTGCAGCGGAGCTGTCCGAGGTATTTGGTACTTGCGGTTGCCATGGTACGAAAATACGACAAACTTCGGGGCGCATCCACCAACTTCGAGGAGAAATTTGAAGTACAGTGCTACCTTTGTGTCGGGATGCAAAGGATGATTTTTTTGGCTCGAACAAAGCCTGCTTTGGCGATGTTGTTTTTGTGTTTGGTGATCGGATTACAAGCGCAACACAATCCTTTCACTTTGCATTTGCAAAGGTTGGATATGCCCCAAATGCCAGCGCTGCATTCTTTTGCGGCGGCCC
>JALQWO010000163.1 GCA_023258655.1 Bacteroidia bacterium | reverse complement strand
GGGGAATCACCCAGACTGATAGACGAATGGCAAATGGCCCCAGTTCTTTGGGATGCAGTACGATTCGAAGTAGACCAAAGGGCATCGCTCGGACAATTCATACTCACGGGCTCCGCCGTACCCAAAGACAATGCAACTGCCCACACGGGCACGGGAAGAATTTCGCGCATCAAAATGCGACCGATGAGCTTGTTTGAATCCAAAGAATCAACGGGTGAAATTTCTCTGGGCGCACTATTTTCCGGGAGTCAAACCGTGGACCATTCCCTATCCACCATGACCATAGAAGACATCGCCCATGCTATTTGTAGAGGCGGATGGCCATCCAGCTTAAAACTCAACAAATCCGTTGCGCATAGAAACGCATTCGATTATGTGGAAGCTGTTATTAACCATGATGTTTCCGAAGTAGACCAAGTAGATAAAAATCCAGACCGAGTGAGGGCCATCATGAGATCATTGGCCAGAAACACAGCAACCATGGCCAATCTCAAAACCATTACCGATGACATTGAGGTCAACGACATGAGTGTTTCCGACAAAACCATCAACACCTATATCCAGGCTTTACAGCGAATTTTTGTAGTTGAAGACCTTCCTGCTTGGATGCCCTCCATTCGATCCCAAACTGCCATCCGAACCTCCCCAAAACGGCATTTCATTGACCCCTCCATCGCAACGGCCACAATGAGAATAAAACCTAATGCCCTGCTCAATGATTTCGAATATTTTGGATTTCTTTTTGAAAGTCTGTGTACCCGCGACATTCGAATTTATGCCCAAGCCAATGACGGCGATGTTTTCCACTACCGCGACAAAAACAATTTGGAATCAGATTTGATCGTCAGACTTCGCGATGGGCGATGGGCCGCGATTGAAGTCAAAATGGGTCAAAAACAAATTGAAGAGGCCGCAAAACACCTACTCAAACTCAAACAGGTGGTAGACAGTAAAAAAATGGGAGACCCTGCGTTTTTGATGATTCTCACCGCAGGACAATTGGCCTATCAGCGCAAAGATGGCGTTTGGGTTGTTCCTTTGGCTTGCTTGAAGCATTGATTTCAGTTATCACCGCGCAACCAATCTAGAAAATCGCGTCGTTTTAACATATGGCGTACTTTTGTTTGGTGAAACACCGCTTGCAACATTGGTTCTTGGCAATTCTCCTGCTGCTATCATCGGCCGCGCAAGCCCAACGGTTTCAAATCGAACATGAAGATTATTCTGATTCCGTGATCTGGTACGTGCGCAATACCGGTCCGCGTTGGGTAAAACCCACCTCCATGACCATCAACTGGTTTCATACCAAACCCGATCTCTATGTGTGGGATGCCAATCCCGGTCCCGCATCGTACAGAAACCGCATCACAGAAATCAACAAAAACGGCAACCTCACCTTCAAATACAAATCCACCCAAGGCGTGGGCATCTCCGATACCCTCTACCCCGGACAACGCATCCCCGTTTTCTATTCGGTGAATTATAACACCACCAAAACGGATACCATCATGCCCGCCAACGGCATCCTCTTCTATCACGATTCCCTGGTGCGCGATGGAGAAGAAAGCGTCCTGCCCAAAGGCGCCTCCTGCAGCTATGAACGCATCTACCTGAAAAGCTATGCCAAAACCAGCAACGTGCACTACCGCTCCCCCGTTTGGTTCAGCATCGCCCAGGATGTTTGTCAGAAGTATGCAATCACTCCCGACCTCTTTATCCTGGTGGTGTTCGACCAAAAAACATTCAAACCCACCTCCGCTGGCGTCATCCCCAAATGTCCATCCGGTCGCTACGGCACCGCGTTTGGCTACCCCAAAGACTCCATCATTTACTACAGCTTCACCCTCAACGATGGACCCCACATCGATTCCATCATCAATGGCATCACCGATGGTGATTATGTTGCCCTGGTGAGCTACCCCACCTTCAGTCAATACAGCATCTCAAAAATGAAGACTCGGTTTGCCCCGATCGGACTAAACACAGACTCGCTCATTGTAGGTCCATTTGGCCAGCCCGATGTGCAAATGGTATTCTGGGGTCGCAAAGGATTGGCCAGTAACAAAGGTCGCCTCAACACAGCTGGACGTTTTTTCAAGCCGCCTGGGGGCTCGATTGTGAGTCTCGGTGCCGACCATGTGATGATCACCAACCAAGCCACAGATCAACTCGCTGCATGGCCACCCTGTTTCGATGTACTCGCCGTGGTGCATCAGCCCTACATCCCCGCACCCATAAAAATTGGCACCAAAACGCTGTCGGCACCCCTGGCCGTCCTCGCCTACCCCAATCCTGCCCAATCCCATATTTCCTTGGAAACCCCAACACCCGTGCGCTGGCATTTTACCGATGCGATGGGTAGACCTGTACACACCCACCCAATCCAAGCCGAAGCCAGTACGCAAAATCAAATCGCGGTGGATCAGTGGTCGGCCGGACTTTATTTCGGTTGGGGAGAAAGCACGGCCCCGGGATCAACCGCCCGCTACCGCACCCAATTCTTGAAAATTCCTTAAAACTTGGTTCGCTGCATGTCGCGCTGAATGTCCTTCTCTTTCAGGTCATCACGCTTATCAAACGTCTTCTTACCCTGTCCCAATCCAATTTCCAACTTCAGCACGCCCCGCTCGTTTTCATACAGTTTGATCGGAAACAAGGCATACCCTTTGGTTTTGATTTTGCCTTCGATCTTTTTGATTTCCTGCTTGTTGAGGAGGAGTTTTCGCTGTCGCATGGGTTCGTGCACATTGTAACTCACCTGCTTGAATTCGGAAATGTGTAGGTTTAGGACAAACACTTCGCCATCATCAACCACACAATAGGCATCGCCCATGTTGACATTCCCGTTGCGAATGGATTTGACTTCACCGCCGAGGAGCGACAGACCGGCTTCGTAACGCTGTTCGATATGGAAGTTAAAACCGGCTTTGCGGTTGAGAATTTCCACGCGTTTTTTGTTGTCTTTCGCTGCCATGACAGAAATGCAAAGGTAGCGATTTTTTGGGGGCTCAGGCCCGAATTTGATCGATGAGTCGGTCGAGTTTCTCGCGCTTGAGGATCTTTTGTCCTTGCGTACCCTCGGCCACCAACCGGTCCGACACCATCACCACAAAGGAGCAATTCACCGTATTTCCATGGAGTTCGGTCAGCAGGGCACGAATTTCCACGACATCGCCCAACAGTGCGGGGGATTTGTGGGTGATGTTCAAAAACGTCCCGATGCCCTCTTCATCGTCGTCTTTCATGTCGAGCACAAACTGCCTGCAAGCCCATTCCACATCCCTGCCCAGCGCAAATGTGGCATAAAACGGATGTACATTGCCCGTTTCAAACGTGGCCAAGTCGGCCTCGGTCACGGTTTTGGTAATTTTCCGGATATCGCCAATGGCGCAGACGGATTTCATGGTTATTCGTGGACTTCCGACAGCAATTCATCCACCGTTATTTCCATGTGGGAAGCGTCGTAGGTGGCATCGCCCTGTTTGAGAATGATGACTTGAGGCGATTCGTGATGCACGTGA
>JALQWO010000162.1 GCA_023258655.1 Bacteroidia bacterium | reverse complement strand
CCCTGCTTTGAACCGCTGATTCTGTCCGATAATTTTTGGCTCAACCGCACCGCCATCATCGTACAACTCAAGTCGAGAGGAAACACCGATACAGACTTTCTCACGGCAGCCATCCTACCCCACATGGCAAACAAAGAGTTCTTCTTGCGCAAAGCCATTGGATGGTCGCTCAGACAATACGCCCGTCACAACCCGCAATGGGTCATTGACTTCGCGCACCAACACGAATCTTCCCTGTCTGGACTATCAAAACGAGAGGCCTTAAAGCACTTATAAATGGGTCATTGCAAAAACCACATCCCGCGTTAATTTTGTTCTATGGATTTGCACGAACAACCCAACCCCGCCCAACTGCTCCACAACAAAGCCAAAGCAGCCTTGGCACTGGGCGAAGTGTACGAAGCCAACATCCATATACGGAAAGCCCTGGAGTTGGACGCCAATGACGCCAACATCGCCTTGGCCAAAGAAATCAAATATGAAATGGGCAAAAAGGCCCTCGCCAAAGCCCAACAGTATTTCGATAAAAACCGCTACGATGATGCCCGCGACGAAGCACAAAAAGCTTTGCAAGCGATGGAAAACAGTCCGGAAGCCGAGGCCATCTTGCAGGCAATCGACAACAAAGCCCGCAAAAAACAGCGTAGTAGCAAAGGTTTGGTTTGGTTGATCTCCCTCGCGTTGCTCGGGAGCATCACGGCTGCTTGGGTTTACTACAACCAATTTTCAGCAGAGCAATCGGCTTGGTCACAAGCCCAAACCACCGGCAGTTTCTCGGCCTACGAATCGTTTTTGCAGAAATACCCCCAAGGAAAATTCGCCACCAACGCCCGTGAAGCACTCAAAGCGCTAAATGAAAAAGACGAATCCCTTTGGCAATCGGCCATCCACCCACCGGAAAAATCCAACCTAGAACGCTACCTGCTCGCCATGGAAAACCTCGGCGGTACCCACGCCGAAGATGCCAAATGGTTGATCGATTCCCTGGATTTCGACTTTGCGGTCAAAGAACAAAACCCCATCGCCCTGGAAAATTACGTAAAAAACCACCCCAATGGAACCTACGTAGCATCGGCCCGAAAACTGATGGCCACACTAGTAACCTCAGACGATTTGCAGCAAATCATGGGGCGACTTACCCAGTTTTACGATTATTATGCCCAAGGTGAACATGAGAAAATGCTCGACTTCTTCAATGAAATTACGCCGCGGTTTATGGACAAAAAACAGGTCGACCAAGAAACTTTGCTCAACAGTTTCCGCGAGAGCCAGCAAGATGTTGAATCGGAAGAAATCGTCATTGACACCACCGACTTCGCCGTGACCAAGGACACTTCCGGCGTCTTCACCTGCAAATACAACCTCAATTCACAGCGCAAAGTGAAAAAACAAGTGGAGGTAAGCGTAAAACGGGGACGACGCACAGTGAA
The DNA here is from genome assembly GCA_023258655.1 of Bacteroidia bacterium. Lineage (GTDB taxonomy): Bacteria > Bacteroidota > Bacteroidia > NS11-12g > UBA955 > UBA955. The sequence continues at coordinate 2,109 of JALQWO010000162.1, read as the reverse complement.
AAAAACAGAAACCCAGTGGGTTCAATATTATGCCAAGCAATCGGTGGAGACCAAATTGGATGCGGAATTGAAAATCATCGACTACCGCGTGCGGTTATTGGGATCGCGAAAAGAGATTCTGGATTAGGGTTTGCCCAACAACGTGACCGTGCCATTGAGCGACTTCAACGGTCCCGATCCCAAAGCGTAATTCAGCAGATACACATAGGTGCCCGATGGCAACAGGGGTCCTTTGTTATTGACCCGACCATTCCACGAAACCAAAGGATCTTGGCTTTCAAAAACCTTCTCACCCCAGCGATTGTAAATTTGGATATCAAACTTGGTACAACCTTGACAGGGCACGAGGAAGACATCGTTGTATCCATCGCCAGGATCACTGGGCGTAAACACATTGGATATCAGGATAAATGAGTCCAACTTGGTGGGCGGTGGCGGAACTACAAACGATTTACAAAGGGTATCGGCACAACCGGCAGGGTCAGATACCTCCATGCAGACCCAATGTGTGCCGGGCGCATAGTAACGACAAACGGGATTGCTCACGGTTTGGGAATCGGGCGATAAAGCGCCACGGGGATTGGTGGTGGTAATGTCCGATGATTGCTGAAATCCCCAGCGCCAACTGCCACCGGTTCCAGCGCCATTGCGTTTGAAACATATCAAGGGCGAAGCACTTTGGTCGATGGAAAAATCTGCCAGCGGTGTGGCTGATACCGTCACAATCACAGAATCCCGCTTGGCTTTGGCACAGCTTCCCCATGCGTTCAGGTAGACTTTCACGGTGCCAGAAGCGCCAGGTTTGAGTCGGATTTGGGTATTCAATGCTTTTGCATCGGCGATGCTGGCCTGAGAAGTATCGGCAAGGGTCCAACGATAACAGGGACTGCCGCTCACGGTTCCATAGACGGGGAAAGTACCGCCTCCACAAAGTTTTGTTGAGGGGGATGTGGCTTTCACCACAATTTTGGGCACGGGAATTCTACAACCGTAGTTGGTATACGTGGCTGTACCACTGTATGTAAAATCGACCACAGCGCCATCTTCTGCACCCACCGATAGGTTCTGTTTTTTGAGTTTGGTTCGATCGTATTCAACGGTATCACCGCAACTGCCATAGGTCAGAATGAGTTCTCGCAAACCCGCCGTGGAGCTATAATTGACAAAATGTCCCGCCGTGTTCCCTTGTTTTTGCAGCAACACATAGAGGGTATCTTGCAGATCACTAAAGTCATGGGCGCTGGGATTAAAGGCTTCGGATGTGATGATGAGGACTTTGGAGCGCGCGGGGAGTTTCCCGTTGCCATTGACCGGGATAAACAATCCACAATTTCCCGCGGCAAGAATGGATTGGTTAAGTTGTTTGATTTTGGTGGTGGTGGTTGTGGTATAGGTAGCAAACCCCAGAAAGGGATTTTGGGCATTGGCCCCCCAGTTTACACTGCCAGTTACATATTTGGGAACACCGATATTGGCCACGGTAACATCGGTTGGACCGATATCGAGGCGAACCATTTCATTTTGACCTTCGTTGTTGCCATCGCAGGCATCCACCAGAATACTGACGATTTCGAAACATTTTTTGGCTTGTGAGGTAGACCCAGAGGCACCGGAACAGGGCTGGGCTTGAACCGAGGGAATGAAAGATAGGGCGAAGCCACACAGCAACATCTGCCAAAGCTTTTGTGGGATGTGGTTGAATTGCAAGCGGCCCTTGAAATGCATGATTATCAGTAGGGGCAAAGGTAGGAAAAAATTCAGGGGGCGCCGAAGGCGCCCCCTGAACTACAATCGACAACTTTATAATAATCGATGGTTTGTGGTTTATCGAGTAAACCGGTTTACTCCGTTTTACCTCCGGTTTACTCCGTTTTACTTGGTAATCGTAATTTTTTGTGACGCCACGTGGTTGCCACCCATCACTTGAACCAAATACACGCCTTCGCTCAAATCGCTGGCATCCACCTGAATCAAGCCGTTGTTCGCCGACTTCAAGGTCTTCACAACCGCTCCGGTCATGCTGGTCAATACAATGTTCACATCCGTTCTAAATGTCTCGGTCAAGGCCACATTGAACTGTCCAACCGCTGGGTTAGGATATACCGCTAC
>JALQWO010000161.1 GCA_023258655.1 Bacteroidia bacterium | reverse complement strand
AAGGCAAAGATGTCAATTCCAGCCGTCTAGAAAACAAAGTCGACACAACTGATTCCACCCAGCCATTACAGGACTTCGAGCGTGCTGCTTTGCAAGTGGGACGCCGGCATCTGGTGGTGGTTTTGAGTGATCTGTTGTGGGATCCGGCCGAGGCGGCAGCCGAGGCCTCATTTTGGAAATCCATGGCCTTGTTGCGTTTTCAAAAATGTGAGATTTTGCTCCTTCAAATCCATCATAGCCAACATGAAATGCTCATGAATCTCGGCAATCGCCCCGTACAGTTCATCGACTTAGAAACGGATACCCGAATCAAATTGCAACCCGATGAAATTCAAGCTCAATATGTTGCCGCAGAGCACAAAAGACAACAGAATATCGCACAACAATGCCTACAATTGGGCATTGACCATTTCGTCGCTGATGTCTCTCAACCCCTAGAACAAACGCTCACCGCGTTTTTTGTAAAACGTTCAAAATTGCTTTGACTCCAAAACCCCTTGGGATTTAACGGACAAATAGAAGTCGTTGAGGGTTCAAATCTGCCGTAATTCCACCATCAAAACTTAAGGCACCATTCACCCAAACTTTTTCCGGAGCATATTTGAATGTATGTCCCTCCAATGGCGACCATCCGCACTTGTACAAAAGTCCATCTTTGGTCACCGGTTGGGTATTTTCTCCCAACAAAACCATATCCGCCGCATATCCCTCGCGCAAATATCCCCTACCCTCAATTTGATACAAAGTCGCAGGGTTATGGCACATTTTCTCCACCATTTTTTCGATACTGAGCCTTCCCTCTACAACATAATCCATCATCAACGAAAGTGCGTGTTGCACCAATGGCAATCCCGCTGGTGATGAGGGGTATGCATTCTGCTTTTCTTCCCAAGTGTGGGGGGCATGGTCGGTTGCGATCACATCAAATCGATCGTCGAGCAATGCCTTCCATAACGCCGACCGATCATTAGCTGTTTTAATGGCTGGATTGCATTTGATGAGGTGTCCTAAGCGCTGGTAATCTTCATCACAAAAATGCAGGTGATGGACACAAACTTCTGCTGTTATGCGCTTTTCCGCCAGAGGAATATCGTTCCGAAACAAATGCGTTTCTTTTTCGGATGTTATATGAAGTACATGCAGTCGGGCATTGTGCTTTTTCGCCAATTCAATGGCCAAAGAAGATGACAAGTAACAAGCTTCGGCATCTCGAATGATGGGGTGTTCTGCCGGCGGTATGGCGTCACCATATTTGGCATGAGCCTCTGCATAACGCTGCTTGACCCGCCCTTCACATTCACAATGGGTAGCAATCAAAATGGGTGAATTCCCGAACAATCCGTTGAGGGCGACCTCACTATCCACCAACATATTGCCCGTACTGCTCCCCATGAAAATTTTGACCCCACACACATTTCTCGGATTCACCCGTTTGATTTCCTCCAAATTATCATTGGTTCCACCCAAATAAAAGGAATAGTTCACCGCTGACGACTGCGCACCCAAGGCATATTTCTCTTCGAGCAATGCATTTGTCACCGTTTGGGGGTTCACATTGGGCATTTCCATGAATGAAGTAGTCCCACCTACCAAAGCTGCCCTACTTTCAGTATATATATTGGCTTTATGGGTAAGGCCTGGCTCCCTAAAATGCACTTGGTCATCAATCACGCCGGGAATCAAAAATTGTCCGTTTGCATCGTGAATCACTACATTGCCGTCAACGGAAATGTTTCGATCGATTTTCTCAATTTTACCTTGATTTACCAACAAATCTCCCTCAAATGTGGTGAAATCAGTGATGATTCGAGCGTTTTTAATTAGTTGCTTTGACATACGGCTTAGTGCTTGTAAAATTACAATTTTCCACTAGCCCAAAAATGAGAAGACATGGAAATTATCGAAGTAGGGTAAAATTCCCTTGCAAGGAGCGCTTTTCATTGTCGCATCCTATCCAATAAGCGGTAAAAATGTAAACACCTTCGGGTGCTGGTTTGCCATTGATATTTCCGTCCCAATTGATATCAGGACTTTCCATCTCCATGATTTTTTCACCCCATCGGTTGTACAACTTAATGTTGTAAGTTGCTCCTTTGACTTTGTATTGATTCAATGGATAAAGATCATTTCGACCATCGCCATTTGGAGTAAATGCATTCGGCATAAAAATGTACGACGGGTACAAATCTTTGCGTTTTTTCATGTTGATTGTATCTGAAGACACGCAACCTTCGACATCCTTTATTCGAACCCAATAAACTCCGCTATCGTATGCCACAATGGTTCTCGTGGTTGCGCCGGTACTCCACAGATAAGAAATCATACCTGCTCCGGCATCCAAGGTGGGATTTTCCGACAAACACAAGGTAGTGTCACCCCCCAAATTCAAGGCAGGGTTGGGGAAAAGTGATACTTGAATGGAATCAGTTTCAGGACAGTTGTTTGAGTTGTAGAGTTCAACGACTACCCTGCCTGGACCTGTCAATTGGTAATTTCTCCCAATGACTTCTTTGTTCCAAACAATGCGGGATGCACCTGGCAATGCAATGGATAAAGTAGTATCAATCTTGTCACAAAATCTCAGATCACGTCCCAAATCAAATTCATTGGGATAATTTTTGAGTTGGAATGTGTCCCTATCAGAACACAAGCCCACCGTGATTTTGAGCCAATATTGTCCAGGTGTTGAAATGCTGGCAATTTTTGTTGTTGCCCCATTGCTCCAAAGTACAGAGGTTGTTCCACCAATATTCACTTTGGCATCAAAGTTCACGGGCACACCCGGACAAACAATGGTATCATTCACAACAGCTTGAATGGGTGTAAACTGGCTGATAACAACAGAATCTTTCGATTTACAGAAATTCGGTGTTTCACCCAACACGTAATATTTGCCTGCCTTTGAAACGACAATATTTTGGGTTTTTTCTCCCGTACTCCATGTGTAGTTTGCCATGCCGGGGAGTGCGCCAATCGCGCGGTTTATTTTCTCGTCGCTACAAAATACTGTATCGCCAAAGGCCGTTACCACATTTCGATCTATGGTTATTTTCATGGAATCGCGCCAAGAGCAAATTTTGCTGAACACATCCAGCCAAACCCAGCCTTCTTTGCCCGTACTCATGGTATCTGTAATGGCTCCCGTACTCCATTTGTAGGCTTCTGCCTGAATGTTTGATTTAAAGGTAACTCTTCCGCCTGGACAAATGATGGTATCAGCCGGCAATTTGGGTTTCAAGGGCTCAACCACCGTCACGTAAGCGACAAAGCTATCCATACATTTGTTTTTGTACGCATACAGTCGCACTTTGAACTTGCCTGCATGGGGAAATGTGAAAGTGGGGCTCGCAAAATTGGAGGTGTCGCGGGTGGATGTGTCTACACCAAAATCCCAATGATAACGCTGGGCTGAAGTACTCTTGTTTTGAAACTTGTATTGGTATCCACAAATAAAAGTGGGCACAAAATAGGAAGCCACTACGTCAATCACACAACTCTGCACGTTGAATTGGTAGTCACGCCGCGTAGCAGAGATCAATTGTCCATTCCGGTATTCTTTCACGATGATACCGATAACAAATTGCCC
>JALQWO010000160.1 GCA_023258655.1 Bacteroidia bacterium | reverse complement strand
AAAAGGCTGAAATCCCGAGGAAATTTCGGTGCTGCGATGTAAAAAATCCTTAACTTCGCAACTTTATTCATGGATCGTAATACAGTCATTGGTTTTTCGCTCATTTTTTTAATCCTTATCGGATACTATTGGTATACTGCACCTACGCCTGAGCAGCAAGCAGCTTTTCAACGTCAGCAAGACAGTATCGCCAAAATAGAAGCAGCAAAATCTGCTACATCTACTGAGTCTAGCAACAAGCCTGTAGCGGCGGAGAAAGCCAGTCCAACCAAAGATTCTGCGTTGCTGGGTTCTTTGGGAAACATGGCAAAACAATTGCAAGGTGAAACCCAGTTTGTTGCATTGAAAAGTGACAAATTGCAAGTTGACATCCGCACAAAAGGAGGCAATATTGGGAAAGTTGTATTGAACAACCAGCAGCGTTCTGATTCATCTGCGTTGGAACTGCTCTCCAACTTGGAGCAATACAACCAGTGGTTTTTTGAATTGTACACGGCGAATGGAGCACTCAACAGCGGCGATTTTTATTGGAATGTGGTCAAGCAATCTTCCAACAGCGTAACACTTCGATTGGGTGATTCGGCACGTTACATCGACCAAACCTATACACTCGACAAAAATGGCTATACAGTAAAGCATGTTTTGGCCTTGAAAGGGGTTGATGAATTGGTAAAATCGAGAACATCGGGTATCAAAATTTTCTGGCGTGCCCAGCTTCACAAGCAGGAGCGCGACATGAAATGGGAGACCCAAAACACCACCGTAGTTTACAAAATGGTGGGAGAGGATGCCGATAAATTGGATGTGGCCAGTCCGGATGCCGATGAGTTGAAAAACAACTTGGAATGGGTTGGATTCAAACAGCAATATTTTTCTGCGATCATGGTGGCCGATTCAGGCTTTTCTTCCGATGCCAAGGTTGCATGGAAGGAGACCAAGGAGCCTGGCAAAATCAAAGATTTACAAGCAGAGGTGTATTTGGATTACGAGCGCCAAGCCTTCAAAGAATATGGATTCAATTACTATTTCGGTCCAAACCAATACTACACCATGCAGGAAGCGTCTGTGGGCAAGGCCAACGCAGGCATTGAACGCATCATCCCCTTGGGTTGGGGTATTTTCGGTTGGGTGAATCGCTATGTTGTAATTCCCGTTTTCCACCTGTTAGACGGGGTAATTGGTAGCATGGGTATCATCATCTTGTTGTTAACCATTATCATCAAAACGGCCTTGCTGCCCTTGGTGTATAAATCCTACATCAGCACAGCGAAAATGCGCATTTTGAAACCGGAGTTGGATGCGATCAAAGAAAAGCATGGCAATGACATGCAGAAAATGCAACAAGAAAACATGGCCATGTATCGCAAAGCCGGTGTTTCGCCACTGAGTGGCTGTATCCCTGTGTTGTTGCAAATGCCCATTTTGTTTGCCATGTTCCAGTTTTTTCCAAACGCGTTTGAATTGCGACAGAAGGCTTTCATGTGGGCAACCGATTTGTCTCAGTACGACGGTCCCAGTCTTGGGTTCAACATCCCATTCTATGGTGATCACGTGAGTTTCTTCACGTTGTTGATGACTATTTCAACCCTCATTTATACCCATTTTAACAATCAGTTGTCGGGGGTAACCGGTCAAATGAAATACATCGGATACTTCATGCCCGTGATTTTCTTGGGTGTGTTGAACGATTACGCTGCGGGTTTAACCTGGTACTATTTTGTGAGCAACATGATTACTTTCGGACAGCAATGGGCGATTCGCAGAACGGTTGACGATGCCAAATTGCACGCGCAAATTGCTGAAAACCGCAAGAAGCCTGTCACCAAATCCAAATTCCAGCAACGCATGGAAGAGGCGATGAAAGTGAGTCAACAGCGTGCTGCGGCCCAGAAAAAGAAGTAAATCAGCAGCGTGCGGTATACAAGTTGCCCGACTGTGCTGTAATCAACCCTTTTAACTCTAAATCCAACAGCGCCATGGCAATGTGGCTGGCGGAGCAATTTGATTGTTGCATCATGACTTCTGGGTGTTGAATCCCTGAGATTAACCATTGCATCACTTGTTGTTCAATGGGATTGAGATGTTCAAAAAGAGATAGTTGAGCTGCGCTCCCCTGATTGCTTGGTGTTGAACTGTTTTGACTTGTCCATTCCATGATTTCCGTGAGATCATCCACATCCCGCGCCATATGGGCCATCTGTTGTTTTATGAGAAAATTGCAACCGGTGGACGCGAGGTCGGAAGGTCTGCCGGGCACCGCAAAGACCTCACGGTTATAACCATGGGCGATGCTTGCCGTAATCATGGAGCCGCCTTTTACTCCACTCTCCACTACAAGTAATGCATCGCACAATCCTGCCACGATGCGATTGCGTTTGGGAAAATAATCGGGATGCATTTTTGTGTTGGCGGGGAAATCGGAGAGTAAACCGCCACCGGTTTTGATCATTTGTTCTGAGATGTCATAATGGTTGGTGGGGTACACGTGGTCTACGCCATGTGCAAGTACTGCCCAATTGGGGATCTTGGCTTGGTTTGCTGCTTTGTGGGCGATGATGTCGATGCCGTAAGCGAGACCGCTTACAATGGCGATTTGGTGGTTTGAGAGTTTGTCTATCCACGACTCCGTAAGGGCTGCGCCCTGTGGAGTGGGCTTTCGGGTACCCACAACGCCCAAAATTCTGGGAGCATTCCAAGGAATTTCCCCTTTGAAATAGAGTACCAGCGGCGCGTTGGCCAATTCTTTCAACCGATATGGATATTCGGGGTGGTGTATCCCAACTACTTGGATGTGAAGTTTCTTGTGGGTTTCGGCGAGCTCGCGAGCCGCCTTGCACCCATTGTCCTTGCTCATTTGCAGTTGGTGCGCCAATTTTACCTGGATGCCAGCCTTTCCTTGCCAATCGGCTTTGTTGGCCAAAAAAACGCTGCGCGCATCGCCAAATTGCTGTATCAAATGTTTGCCAACAACCGGACCTATTCCGTCGCACAAACTCAATTCCATCATCGCGATGGTCTCTTCACAATACCCCAGGGAAAACATAAGTTTCCCAAAGTTAGGTTACTCGTTCAATTTGAGAACGGCCATGAAGGCACTTTGGGGAATATCGACATTGCCCACCGACTTCATGCGTTTTTTACCAGCTTTTTGTTTTTCCAACAATTTTCGCTTACGAGAGATGTCACCACCATAACATTTGGCGGTTACGTCTTTTCGCATGGCTGATAAGGTTTCACGAGAGATGATTTTTGCACCAATCGCTGCCTGAATGGCAATTTCAAACTGTTGCCGCGGAATCAAATCGCGCAGTTTCTTGCAGATTTTGCGACCCAAATCTTGGGCGTTGTCGCGGTGAATGATGGCACTCAAAGCGTCAACCCCTTTTCCGTTGAGCATGATGTCCATTTTAACCAACTTGCTCTCTTTGTATCCCAAAGGAGAGTAATCGAAGCTGGCATACCCCTTGGAAATAGACTTCAAGCGATCGTAAAAATCGAACACGATTTCGGCCAAAGGCATCTCAAAGTTCATTTCTACGCGGTCGCTGGTCAGGTAAATTTGGTTGGTCAAAATGCCTCGCTTATCCAAACACAAGGTCATGATGGGACCTACATAATCGCTCTTGGTAATCACGCTGGCGCGGATGTAGGG
>JALQWO010000015.1:3190-18036 GCA_023258655.1 Bacteroidia bacterium | reverse complement strand
GCCTCTGCTACCAATTTTAACCCATCCACACCGGGGAGATCAGACAATGCAGAACCCGCATAGCGCTGTATCATCTGCACATCAATGCGGGTGAACAAGCTCATCGCCAAAGCCATCACCCCAAACCAAACCACTTCCTTGCTCCAATCACCCAATGTCTTTTGTGATGCTACCGCCCCATCAGAAGCCCCTTCCATAGCACCCTTCCCCTTCCAAAACACCAGCACCAACCCAACGACCAACGCCGTGGCATAGCCGAAAAACTGGGCGACCTGAAAATTCAACACCCCGCCCTCGCTCGCAAACATCGCCACGGTGAACGACTTCAACATCCACGTGCATATCGCCAACGCCACCAACCGATCAATCACGCTCAAACAACTGTCTGATACAAACCGCTGCTTGCCCTGCAACACCGACCGCAACATCAACACCACCGATGCCATTATCTGGTTGATCAACGCAAATAACAAAAACTCCGCCTCAATCCCGTTCTGCACGCGCGCCACCAACAACACCAAAACCACATACACCAACCCCAGTCCCAACCGCAAAAAGAACATCCTTTTGGGGTGCAATAACCTTCCGTGAGCCGCAATTTCCCTAGAAACATAGCTATTCAAACCCGCATCCAACAGCACCGCAAACAGCAGCACCAAATTGAAATGCAAACTGTAAACCCCATACCAGCCATCGCCCATGCGCAACTGAATCTCCCGCTCAATCCATAAAATCCACAGGGGTTTCACCAGCCAGTTCAACAGCTGTAACCACAACAAATTTTTGACAAAAGCGGCACGCATTGCAACACGAAGGTAAGGGGAAAACAAACAGCCCTCGCTATCTTTGCGCCGTGCACGACTTAGAACCTCACTTCGCTTGGATTAACTTGTATTCCGCCGCGGCCGACGAACGATCTCCGTTTTTCAACCGCGAGTACAACGAGTTCTACTTCGACAAAACCGTGTACAACTATTACATCCATCCTCAGTGGGATCATTTTGGATCGAATACCCTCTACATCAAAATCCTCTTCGCCGATTACCAAGAGGGGTTTGCCATCATCGAAATGATGGGTGAGTGGAACGATGCGCTTTACAACGACATCATGCAGCTCAAACGCGAAGTGCTAGAATTACTCATGCAAGAGGGTGTCAACAAGTTCATTTTGATTGGTGAAAATGTGCTCAATTTTCACGCCTCCGATGATTCATACTACGAAGAGTGGTTTCAAGACGTGGAAGATGGCTGGATTGCGATGATCAACTTTCGTTCACACGTGGTGGACGAATTCCGGCGGGAACGCATCGATTACTACCTCAATTTCGGGGGAGAACTCGATGAAGTGGCCTGGCGGAAATTGGGTCCCCGACCCCTATTTGCCCTCATTGATGGGGTGTTAGGCCGTCGGTTAAACTAGGGTTGTTCTTGGCTCAGCCCGGTATTCGGCGACTTCGGCCAAAGGCGGAGATACAACTTACGCACATCGCGTAGCCAAATGGCAATCAGCAGGGGCAACACCAACACCACCAGAGGATTGAAGGCATACGCCACCCCAAATTCCAAGTGCATCGCGTGCTGCACAGCGCGGGTGAGTCCGCAAGCATAGCACTCCATATCCAAGAGCCATCGACTCACACAAACCACCACACCTGTTTGATCAAAAAAATTTGCGGGTAGTACCCACAGCACCAAAGGCACCAGGATATACCCGCAAAAGAGAATTCGAAGTAAAAAAGGATTAGAGCGTTTCGGTGTAATCGCCATTTTTGGGTTTCAAATCACCGGTGATGATGCGAATCAAATCGATCAAGGTCCAAATACCGCAACCGCCCAAAGTCAACAATTGCAATACACCTTCCATGGTATAACCCAAATAGAAGCGATGAATGCCTATTGCCCCAACAACAATGCAAAGAATCAAGGCAATTACTTGGCTCTTTCCAGCACCAGGATCAGCCATCGCCTTCTTCTGCTTCAACACTTTGGTGGTGGCTTTAACCATCACTTTGTGGTCTACAGCTTTCTTTTCGATGAGCTTCGCAGGGGCCGCAGTTTGGGTGGCTTTTGCCGCCAAAACTACAGGGTTGTTTACCACAGCAGTAGGGACAACTGCACCTGAAATGGGCGACAAAGGCGCTGCCAAAGAAGCGGTATTTTCTGCTTGCAATTCAACCGCAGGACTTTCAGCAATCACAGATTTTTCTGCTTCTACGCGGGCTTTTTTAACCACGGGCTTGGCAGGAGTTGCATCGGTACCACCGCCCCAAGCGATGTTAAAACCGCGATTGTGGTAACGCTTTGAAAAGGTTGCATTTGAACCGCAGGAGGCCACGAACAACGCCACTGCCGTGAGCGCGATTCCGAATTTTTGTGTGTAATTGTTTTTCATGTTGTAGAAGTTATACAAACGAAATTATGGGTTTCAATGGAAATTCCAAATCAGATTGAAAGTTCAAATGCACTTTCCGACGAAATGCCGTAATTTTGTGCTCCTTTAGCAAAAAAACATGAGAGAAATCGCCTTCAGAGAAGCCTTGCGCGAAGCCATGCAAGAAGAAATGCGCCGAGATGAGAGCGTGTTTTTGTTGGGTGAGGAAGTAGCGGAATACAACGGTGCCTACAAAGTGAGCCAAGGTATGTTGGCCGAGTTCGGTGAGAAACGCGTGATCGACACCCCCATCGCCGAGTTGGGTTTTGCGGGTATCGCCGTGGGAGCTGCCATGAACGGTTTGCGCCCCATCTGCGAATTCATGACGTTTAACTTCTCCTTGGTAGCCATTGACCAGGTAATTAACTCTGCAGCAAAAATCAACTCCATGAGCAATGGACAGTATACCTGTCCGATTGTCTTCCGCGGTCCAACCGGTAGCGCCGGCCAATTGGCACAGCAGCACTCTCAAGCTTTCGAAAACTGGTACGCCAACACCCCTGGTTTGAAAGTGGTGGTTCCCAGCAACCCCGCCGATGCCAAAGGTTTGTTGAAAAGCGCCATCCGCGATAACAACCCTGTGGTTTTCATGGAAAGTGAGCAGATGTACGGCTTCAAAGGGATGGTCCCTTCAGAAGAATATTTGATTCCCATTGGCAAAGCCGATGTAGTGACACAGGGCAATGACGTAACCATCGTGAGCTTTGGCAAAATGATGTTGCGCTGCCACGACGCCGTTGCTGAATTGGCCAAGGAAGGCATCAATGCCGAATTGATCGATTTGCGCACCGTACGTCCGATCGACTACGACACAATCATTGAAAGCGTGAAGAAAACCAACCGCTTGGTGATTGTGGAAGAAGCATGGCCGTTGGCGAGCATCAGCTCAGAAGTGAGCCACATCGTTCAGCGCCGGGCCTTCGATTATTTGGATGCGCCCATCCACCGCGTAACCACCCAAGATACGCCATTGCCTTACGCACCCACGTTTGTGGAGGCCTTCTTACCCAGCGTGAAGAAAATCATGGATGCCACCAAATCTGTACTTTACAGAGCGTAATTCTTTGGACCTTCACCGATCTCAATTCTAACTTAACCGATTAACTTCAGAACATCGCTTGGGACTTCCCTGGGCGATGTTTTCTTTTGTGGGCGACATGGATTTGAGGATGAGAAAAATAGAAGAGAAAAGGCCTTTTCGTACGGATAATGTACGTACATTTGCAAGTATGTCGGAAAGAACTGAAAAAGCCCGTTTTGATGCACGCCTAACGCAACAACAAAAACTATTGTTTGAGCAAGCTGCCGCGGCAGCGGGTTTCAAAACACTTACAGAGTTCGTTTTGCAAGCCGCCCATGAAAAGGCCATTGCCGTTTTGAGTCAGCAGCAGCACTTGGTATTAACCGCGGAAGCCCAAAAGAGATTGATTGACGCATTGGAGAATCCCCCGGAGCCCAATGAGTATTTAAAAGCCGCTTGGAAAGAGTATCAATCAAAAAAATTCTAAGGATGGAGATTCTCAACAAAAACCACTTGCGCGATCAATTCGACTGTGGGGAGGAATCACTTACGCGTTATTTGAAGTTATTCGCCTTGCAAAACATGCGAAAAATGCTCAGCACATGTTATGTACATGCCAAGGATGATCTTCAGGTTAAAGCCTATTACACCCTTTCCAATTACTCATTAATCAAAAACGATATTAAACCCGACACCTTTCCTTTCAAGATCGTATTCGACCACATTCCCACCACACTTCTTGGCAAACTCGCTGTCGATAAAACCATGCAAAATCAAGGTTTGGGAAAGTGGATGTTGATGGATGCTCTCTTTCAATCGTATAAAATCGCCATGCTCTCGGGTTCCATCGCAGTGGTGGTTGAGGCTTTAAATGAAAATGCCGCCAATTTTTATCAGCGGTTAGGTTTTAAATGGTTTGACAACAACAAATACTTTATGACCATGAAGTCCATTGAGAAATTAATCAACGACCAACACAATTAAATCACGGACACCCGTTTACCCGCGGGGAGTGAAGTGGGATCCACCATTTCGCCGATGATCGTATATGGTGTTGCGGCCGCGCGCAGCGCGGCCTCAACTTCCGCCATCGAAGTTTCAGCTACCGATATCAAAAGCCCACCGCTGGTCTGAGGATCAACCAACCAAGCAAAAGCACCCGCATCCCCCATCTCTACCTCCCCCTCAAACGCATTCCAATTCCGCATCGCGTTGTCGGGCAGTACATAAGACCCCGCCCAAACTTCTGCCTCGGCAATTTTTGGCAACGCCGCAGCCGTTACCCTCGCCCCAACCCCGCTGGCCCTGCAGATTTCCAACAAATGTCCCAACAGCCCAAAGCCCGTAACATCCGTCATCGCATGAACGCCCGCAATCGCCCCCAAGGCGAACCCCACCGCGTTGGTTTGTGTGAGACTCTGGGTGAGTGCCGCCAAATCCTTTTCGCCGCCCATGCCGCGCTTTAATGCCGCCGATAACATTCCCACACCCAATCCCTTCGTCAAGATTAACCGATCACCGGCCTTTGCACCCGCATTCGTTTTCAAAGCCTCCACGGATACCAATCCCGTAACACTCAATCCAAACACCGGCTCCTGTAATTCAATCGTATGTCCCCCCGCCAACGCCACTCCTGCTCCAGAACATACTTGCATCGCGCCCTCCATGACTTTTCGCGCTGCCTCCACACCCAAAACGTCCACAGGCCACCCCATCACCGCATTGGCCATCACCGGTTTGCCACCCATCGCCCAAATATCGCTTAACGCATTCGCGGCCGCAGCCCTACCAAAATCATAGGCATCATCCAGCAGTGGCGTAAAAAAATCGACCGTTTGTAACAACAATTGACCATTCCCCAAATCAAACACGGAACAATCATCGCCCCCCGCATTTCCGTGTACCAACCCCGGCGTGGCCCCAGCATGCAAAGTCATCCCCTGCAACATCTGCTGTAATACCGCCGGCTGTACCTTGCAACCGCAACCACTCGACTTCGAAAATTCCGTGAGCTTTTTTGTCATTCCGTTACAAAAATCGCAAAACCATGGCACAGTTTTGGGGGTATCGCAAACAAAGCGTGTTAATCACCCCAACATAACCCAAGAAAATATGAAAAAGTCTCTCACACTCGCCGGAATTGCACTCATATTTTTGACCGCACTGCCCTCTTACCAGCAATCCATTCAGGTTGTATTGGGTAGAAAAATCAATAACCTCGCTTATCAGCCAGGTGAAACCCTCAAATACCGCATCCATTATGGTGCCATCAACGCCGGCGTTGTCTCGATGCTCGTAAGCCCAAATCCAACCATCATCAACGGCAAAACCACCTACAATCTCCGCGTGGAAGGAGAAACCGTCAAGAGCTTCGATTGGGCCTATAAAGTGCGCGACAAATTTGAAAGCTGGGTCGATCAAGAATCCCAAGCACCCTTGCGCTATGCCAAAACTGTGAGGGAAAATGACTACTTTCACCAAGACGTGGCGATTTACGACCACGATAACCGCAAACTGCGCAACAAACAGGGTGAACTCACCATACCCCAATATACGCAAGACATTGCCTCCGCCATTTATTATCTCCGCAACTTGGATTATACCAACGCTACCCCAGGTAAGCAATTTCCGGTGGATGTATACATCGACAACAAAGTGTATAGCTTACCCATTACTTACAAAGGAAAAGAGGTGATCAAAACCGATATTGGGAAAATCCGCTGCATCAAAATCAAACCCAAATTGGTTGTTGACCGCGTTTTTAAACACGCTGATGCCCTCACCGTTTGGGTGTCTGATGATGCCAACCACATCCCCGTGCGCATTGAAGGTCAGATTTATGTTGGCTCCATCAAGGTCGATATCACCCAACATACCGGCCTCAAAAATGCCTTTTCTTCGAAAGTGCTTTAATCTTTTTACGTTTTGTATAACACGCAAAACGTAAACATTAAGTTTTTAACAATTTGCATAAAATGCCAAGGTCTAAAAGTCCTTGGCATTTTACTTTGTTGGATAACTAATCCACCACACCCGTAACATCAAAGATTTTAAAAAATCACTGGTAATGGTGAAACCCCCGGACCAATTATTACAATCACTGAATCACTCCTCCAGATAAACCCGCGCTACGCGCTGACTCACTGATGTCAGTACTTCATAGGGAATCGTCCCCCGTCGCTGAGCCACCGTCTCCACACGCAAGTGCTCGCCAAACAACTCAACTTCATCGCCAGCCGCACAGCCCAAGCCCGTAACATCCACCATGGCCATGTCCATGCAAATGTTTCCAACAAATGGCGCTTCCACGCCTTTTATCCATACGCCGGAACTCCCCTGACCATCCGCCCGCCACAATCCATCGGCATATCCCGCCGCAATCACCGCAATCTCCCGGTCGTGATCGCTCACCCCATGCATCCCATACCCCACACCTTCTCCTGCCCTCACCCGCTGAACCTGGGAAATGGTACTCACCCAACGGGTTACCGCTTGCAAACCTCCCCCCTGAGATCCACGCGGGTCTACGCCATACAACCCGATTCCCAAACGAACCATGTTGAACCGATCATCGCCAAAACGCAGGATACCCCCCGTATTTTCAATATGCTTCAACACCCTATAACCCAGTCCAACTTCCAATCCATCCGCCACCGATGCAAACATGTCCATCTGCTTTGTGGTAAAACCATCCGACGCGCTGTCTTCACTCGCGGCCAAATGACTGAATACGGAAGCAACCGAAAACGACGAACCGCGCAACATTTCCAACACCCTATCCATCTCTCCCGTGGCAAATCCCAATCGATGCATGCCGGTATCAACCTCGATATGCAATTTCAAACCCGTAACCCCCGAAGAAATCAGTCCCCGCAGGGATTCCAAACTAAACACCACTGGCTCCAACCCGTATTCCTGCAACTGCCAAGCCGCCCCCGCATCCACATTCATCACCATGATGGGCACGGTAATTCCCGCATTCCGCAAGGCAATCCCTTCGTCCACATAGGCCACGCCCAAGTAGTCCACGGCCAGCGCCTGCAAGGCGCTGGCCGACTCAAAACTGCCACTGCCATAACCAAATGCTTTCACCATGCACATCACCTTTTTGCCCTCACCCGCGAGACGTTTGAAATGCAAATAATTGTGCTTCAATGCCCCCAAATGGATCTCCAACCGCGTTTGTAACAAACGAGCCTGCAATCTTGCAACCACCCGCTCCAAGCCACTGCTGCGGGAACCTTTCACCAAAATGGCCTTGTTGCTCACCCCCGACAACCAAACCGACCCCAACAAAGCCGTGGTATCCTCAAACACCAACCCATCCATGCCTCTATATTCTTTACCTACCCAAATCACCTCACTCACCCCATAACCCTTAACAACATCAAACAACCGCTCCCGCAGTGCTGCCTTGTCCATGCCTGTTTGTTCAAAGCCTCCCAACACCACCGACAATGGCAAATTCGGCGACTGCCTTTTTAACATATCCAACGCCAATCCCAGACTCTCCAAATCCGCAGAATAACTGTCGTTGAGAATATAATTCCCCGAACGACCCGCCATGAATTGCATCCGATTCTCCAATCGCGGTAAGGCAGCAAATCGCGACAAATGTGATTCATCCCAGCGCTCCAAAGCCACCAAAGCACACAAGCATGACATGGCGTTACTCACAGATGCCTGGTCTAAAAAGGGTATTTCAAAAGAATGTGCTGTCCCTCGGTGCATAAAATGGATACGCTGAATGCCTTTTGCTGCATCCACTGCGGTTTCCATCAAACGAAAATTTGCCCCTTCTTGCCATCCCCAAGAAATGGTTTTCATCATGGGCTGCTGCTTGCGAATGTCACCCAATGCAGCCCTCAGTAATTCCTGATCATAGGGATATACCACCACATCCGCATTCTTGGCCAACTTCACTTTTTCTTCGGCTTTCTCTTTCATCGATATAAACCCCTCCGCGTGCGCCTCTCCCAAATGGGTCAATACCACCATATTCGGCAGCATCATTCCCCACAGATGCTCCATGTCGCCACGGGCCGATATCCCAGCTTCCAGCAACGCCACTTCCGTACCTTCCTCTACTTGAATCAAACTCAACGCCACACCCAAACCGCTGTTATAACTGCGCGGACTTTTACCCACGCTAAAATCTCCTTTCAATAGCTCCCACAACCACTCTTTCACAATGGTCTTTCCATTGCTACCCGTAATTCCCATCACCACACCTGTCAATCTTGACCGATGCCATGCGGCCAGCGATTGCAAGGCCTTCAACACATCGCTCACCACCAAAAAAATCGCCCCTGGAAAATGTGACTGCCAGCTTGCCTCAAACCGTGACACCAAAAAGGTTCTTACACCCGCACCATAGGCCTGTGTTAAAAAATCATGGCCATCTCTCCGGCCTTTCAATGCCAAAAACAACGCCTTCGATGGATCCATTCCCCATAATTTCCGGGCGTCAAAAACCAACTCATGGATGACCAAATCCAGCGATGCACTGGGGTCTCCTTGGATCGCAGCGCCCACCACTTTGGCGATATCTGATACGCGAAAGTTCAATGAATCTCTGTTATGAATTGCGTAAATTGATTTCTGCACTGTCACCGATATTCAGGCTCGATGCAGCGCCCACCAAAACAGAATCACTGCCCACCAAAGAATCCTCCAAAATGGCGTTGGTGAGTTCGGCACCCTGTCCGATAATGCTATTCTTTACCACACTGCGCGCAATGACTGCTCCATCTCCAATACTCACATCGGGACCGATGATACTGTTATCCACTTTGGCACTTTCAGCAATATGAACCGGTGGTATAATGATATTCCCTTTGTGAAAACCCAAAAATTGTTGTTGATCTACCTGCCTCAGCAGATTTTTGTTCGTCTGTAAAATGATGTCTTTCTTGCCACAATCAAACCATGTATCTACCGCAAATGTCTTGAAGGCAACCCCCTGAGAAATCATGCATTGCAGCGCATCCGTAAGATGGTATTCGTTTTGTGTACGAATTTCATTTTGGATATTGTATTCCAAACATTCGAAAAGTGCTTTTGTATCCTCAATCACATACAAACCCACCAAAGCCAGATTTGACTTCGGAATCACCGGCTTCTCGCTCAATCGCGCAATCAACCCCGACTCATCCAACTCGGCTACCCCAAACTGACGGGGATCTTCTACTTTTTTCACACCCAATGCGTTGCCTCCAGCAGCCAAAACAGCCGCAAAATCGGCTTCAAAAATGGTATCACCCAGCACAATCAGCATCCGTTCACCCTGGGAAAATGCCTCCCTCGCCAACCAAACAGCATGACCAATGCCTCTACCCAAGGTCTGAATCACGAAGGTGCTTTTGTATTGACCGTAATTCTCTGTGATGTACTGTTCGATGCGATCGCCCAGATAACCAATGACAAAAACAAATTCGTCAACCCCCGCTTCAACCAAACGATCCATGATATGTCCGAGAATGGGTTTTCCCGCCAAGGGAATCAACGATTTCGGTTGCGTACGCGTATGGGGCTTGAGGCGACTGCCTATGCCCGCCAAGGGGATGATCGCTTTCATTCAAAAACAAAGGTAGAAGTTTGAGACAACACTACAATACCTCCCAATGCATGGCCCAACATTGGGTTGAATCTCCATCAACAAGATGCAAATTTGACCGCCTCACACCCAATGCACAAAGCACACCTTCAGCCCCCACCACCAGGGGCACAAAGGGTTTTACGAATGACTCTACCTTCTCATCCACAAACCAATCACTGAGCTTTTTGTGTGTGCCGCCAAATGCGGTCATCTCATCCCCATTTACCCAGCCCCGAAGCACCCAACTTTTTTCAGAAACGTCTTCAGAAAAATAATAAGTATCGGGTTGTTCGCCCGGTTTATCTGTGCGATACAGCCTGATTTTGTATCCGCCCCATGCTAGGCTCATATTCTCTTTCCATTCCAATACCACCGCACTCGGCGATGTTTGATCTTTGGGCGTCAACATCCAACCATGTCGGCCAACCCACAAACGCCATTGGGCACCATCAAACCATTTCCCTACTTGCTTTACCGATATGGCTTGCTCAAGCATGGTTCGTGAGAACCCCAACCCCATGAGGCGATCCAAGAGTCGATCCTTGGACACCGTTTCCCGATAGATGGCAGGTATCCACCAACCGTCCCGGGTTTCTTTACATAGCCATTCCCAAGCCGCATTTTCTTTCCGATGATCACCCGCTTGTAACACTTGTAGCTGTTGACTGATTCCATAAAATTCCTGGGCAAATGTATCTAAGCCCGGTAGCAAAAAATGTCGGACTTTGTTTCTCAAATAACCGGTTCCCATATTGCTCCGATCTTCCCGCCAATGCCATCCCTGTGTCAGCAAATAATCGGACAACTCCGTTTTCAAAAAGCCCAACAAAGGACGAATCACATCACCCTGTTCAGCCCAAATACCGCGCCAGGCAACCGCCGTGTTTCCTCGATACAAATACACAAAAAAATGCTCCAAATTGTCATTGGCATGGTGGGCAGTGGCCAGTTTACCAAAGTCCTTTTCGCGCATCAAGCGATGAAAAAATGCATACCGCAATTCCCTGGCCGCCATTTGTACACTCTGTCCGTTTTGCTTTCTGTACAAAGAAACATCGGCCCGTTCTACAAACACCGGCACACCCAATTCCTCTGCCAAATTGCGGACAAACAATTCATCGGCATCGCTCTCTGCACCACGCAGACGAAAATTCATGTGGGCAATCGCAAAGGGAAAGCCACTGAGCGCAAACAAACGAGCCAATGCCACAGAGTCCACACCCCCGCTCACAGCCAACAATGTCGGCCGTCGCCCCAAATCCCAATTCCGTAGATTTACCGCTGTTTGAAACGCTTTTAACACTTACTTTGCAAAGTAATTGCACAAAGCACGAAAGTTAGTGGGCTATTTCCAATTTCATCAACGATTTCCCCAATCCTCCGCAAACCGTGGGATGATGGTCCTGTTGATGATTCTGTTGTGCTTCGCTCCCAAGGACGCAAAATCACAAGCCATCTCCCTGCAAGCCGGACGCATGAAGTCGCTCAAAAAAGGGGGCAAAACCATACAATGGCTCAAAGAAAATGTGCGCTTTGAACAATCGGGATCCATGGTTTTTTGCGACGAAGCCGAATACGATCCCCAAACAGAAGATTTGGTAGGTCGCGGCAATGTGCGCATCACCAACCCCGATGGAGCCACCGTCACCGGCAAAATCCTCGAATACAACAACGCCACCCACATCGCCAAAGTATCTGGAGGCGTCACCCTCACCGATGGCAGCATGACACTGACTACACCTTGGATTCAATATCATACCCAAACCAAAGTGGGCTGGTATGGGTCGCGTGGCAACATCAAAGACAAAGAAACCCAACTCACCTCGGTCTCCGGCAGCTACAACCCCGCCCAAAAAACCCTGTTTTTCAAGAACAAAGTGGTGCTTACCACACCCGAATACACCGTAAAGACCGATACGTTGCAATATCGCACCGACCTAAAGAAAGCCCAGTTTTACGCCATTACCCAGCTCGATTACAAAGCACGCACCGTTGTTTTTAACCGCGGCTACTACCTCACCGAAACCCAAAAAGGGGAGTTTTACGGGCAAGTAGCACTTTTCGATTCAGGCAGAACCATTTTATGCGATACCCTGCTGTTCAACAAAAAGGAGCAGGAGGGATTGGCGCACGGACATGTGTACATCCACGACACCCTGGATCAATGGCAAGTGTGGGGCGAGCATGCTCATTACCGCGGTAACGCCAAATCTTTCTCTGTGTGGAACCGCGCAGTGGCTTATCAGGGCAGCGGAAAAGACCTGTTTCGCATCAAATCCGATACCCTACACTACAACAGCGACACTGCCAAACCCATTGCTTTGCAAGCCATCAACCAAGTGGCCTTCAGCCAACAAACTGCCTCTGGCACCTGCCAAAAACTGACATCGAACCGCAGCGATTCTACCTTCTACTTTAATGGCAATCCCGTGCTGTGGGATTCGCTCACCCGACTCAGCGGCGATTCCATGAAAATGCAAGTGAAACAGCAAAAAATCCGCAGCCTCAAAGCCTTCCCCAACGCCTTTATGGCCATCCAAGAAGACAATTTACACTACTCCCAAATTCAGGGCGATTATATGGTGCAATGGTTCAATAACGAGCAAAAATTGGCCCAAATGCAAGTCTCCCGCAACGCCAAAAGCATTTACTATATGCGCGAGGCCGACACCCTGCAATCCGCCAACGTGGTCAGCAGCCAAATCATCAAAATCCTGTTCAATGAAGGCAAAATCTCCAGCATCATCCTCTTTCAAGACCCCAAAGGCGTGCTCTACCCCATTGCCGATTTGCCAGCCGCCGACGCCAAACTGCCTCGCTTTGTCTACGATATTCAAAACAAACCTACCCTTGAGGTGTTTAACCCTCCACATACTACCCAGATTCCTGATTTTCCCTATCCAAACGAAGCACAGCGCAAAGCGCAGCTAAGCAAAAAAGCCAACAAAAAGAAATCCTAATCCATGTACTTAAAACGCATCGTTGGCAAGTTGTTGGGATTGACCCTTTTGTGGGTCTTGGGCATTCCATTGAAAGCGCAGATCATGGGCATTGTGGTAGATACAACCCGGGCCCCCTTGCCCATGGTTCAGATTTTCGACCGCGAGGGCGCCAAACTAGGCCAAACACGCCTCGATGGATATTTCAAACTCGACCTGCGTTCCGGCTCCTACAAATTGGTTTTTTCACACCCCGATTTCCACAGCACAGAAATTCCGCTGATTGTGCGGAATGCCAACAAAGATACCCTCAACATCATTCTGGTTCCCAAAGCTGAGACGTTACAAACGGCAGAAATCCGCAAAGAATACAAAGACCCCGCCGCAGAGTACATGCGCAAAGCCATTGCCAAGCGGGACTTTTGGCACAGTCGTATACCCAACCAAAGTGCCGACATTTACATCAAAGCGTTTGAAATCACTGAGCAAAAAGTCAAGAACAAAACAGCCAAAGCAACCACGGATTTAGAGATTGACCCCTTGGATGCGGCAGCGTTAAACAATCGGGATCCCTACACCCAGGAAACCGTGGTGACCATGACCCACTCAGACACCGCAAAGAATCGTGTCACCAACAACGCATCAGCCTTCGTGGAAATTGCCATGCAACGCGATGCCACCACCGATGGAAAAATCAAGGAAACCAGAAATGGGGTTCAAAAAGTAGGTTCCAAAGCAGGACTGTTTTATCTGTCAACCACAGAAGGTGACTTTAACCTCTACCAAAATCTGTTGGATGTACCTGCACTTTGTCCCTTGCCCATCATGTCACCCCTATCCAACTCGGCCCTGCTGGCCTACCGTTTCCGCTTCTTAGGGGCTTACCAACACCCCGAATACGGTAGGATTTTGCGCATTGGGATGCAAGGAAGGCAAACGGCCAACGCTACCCTCAGTGGCGAGATACACCTCGTAGATACTACCTATTGGATCCTAAAAACAGAGCTCAAATTCCCAAAACACCTGATGGCTGAATATGACGAGATGACATTGCATCACTATTTCCGCCTCGATGAAAATGAGTACTTGCTCACAGATTCACAACGTTTCTTTTATGCCGCCCGAGCAGGCAAAATCACCAATAAAGCCACTACCCTGGTGGATTACAAGAAAGTCAACATCGTTTCTGCCTTTCCCAGAAATCACTTCGGCATGGAAGTGAGCAAAACCACCCAAGAGGCCTACGAGCGTGATTCTACCTATTGGTTGTCGCAACGAACCCAACCACTTACAGCGCAAGAGACCAAATTCATCAACAAAGCAGACAGCATAAGGCGCGTTGTCACCTCAGACAAATACCTCGACTCCGTAGAAGCCATCATCAACAAGGTCACCTTCAAATCACTGATGTTGGAGGGACAAGGATACCGCGACCGGAAAAAAGGAATCACCCTGCGCTTCCAACCCCTGTGGAACCTATATCAGCCTTGGTGGCCCGGAGGCACACGCATCAGCCTGTGGAATAGTTTCGACAAAACCTTTGAAAACAAAAAGACCTTTCAGTTCAATGAAAATCTGTCTTATGGTATCAACAACAACGATGTCAGGGGAACCATATACATGTCGCACATGTACAATCCCTACAAACGGGCGTTGATTTTTGCCTCTGTGGGTCGCGATTTCGGCATGGTCAACATGAACGCCGCCTACCTGGATTTGTTCCGTAGAAATAACTTCTACCAAAACAAACACATCAATGTATATCACCGACAAGAACTTATCAATGGCCTCTTTTTACAAGTGCAGGGTGAGCTTAGTGACCGAAAAGACATGTCAAAGTATACGTTCGACAAGTTT
>JALQWO010000015.1:0-3182 GCA_023258655.1 Bacteroidia bacterium | reverse complement strand
TATCAATGGCCTCTTTTTACAAGTGCAGGGTGAGCTTAGTGACCGAAAAGACATGTCAAAGTATACGTTCGACAAGTTTGGTGATAGTCTATTCGAAAACAACCGTCCGCTGGCCTTCGTAGATCATCGGGCATTTTTTGCCTCGGTCAATCTATCGTACACGCCTTTTCAGCGATACATGTCAGAACCCAAAGAAAAAGTGATTTTGGGATCGGCATGGCCCACTTTTTCCATCAATTACAAACAAGCCGTACCCGGTGTTTTCCGTAGCAACATCGATTTTCAATATTTGGAATACCGAATCGAACATACGTTCCCATGGGGTTTAATGGGCAGCAGTGAATTGCGCGCGGTCAGTGGTAGTTTCTTGTCGAGCAAAAATGTGAATGTTGTCGACTATCGCTATCAAAGACGGGGCGACATTGGTGTATTTACCCCACCGATGTACAACTTCCAGCGGCTGGATTCTACCTTCACCACCTTCAAACGATTCTATGAAGTGCATTATCAACATCGCTTCAATGGCAGTTTGGTTAATAAGGTGCCCTTCTTGAAAAAACTGAGTATCACGGAACGCGCCGGGGTAAATTTGTTGTATGCACCCGAACGGAGAAACATGTTCTTTTACGAGGGATATATAGGCATCGATAAATTGGTGCGCATTTGGCGCGATCGCTTTAAGTTGGGCGTGTATTACACGGCAGGGTATTCCAACCTTTTCGAGAAACCCAGCTATGGATTCAAATTCAATTTTGAGTATTACGACCGCTTAAATAATAAGTGGTAAGAGACTATCGCCCTTGGCGACATTGACTTTCGGGGTTATTCAACCGTAACGGATTTGGCCAAATTTCTCGGCTGATCCACGTTGCAACCGCGCATCACCGCGATGTGATAACTCAACAATTGCAATGGTACGGTATTGATTAATGGGCTCAATGGTTCAATGGTTTCGGGTACTTCAACCACGTGATCGACCATGTTATCCAAGTCGCGATTGCCTTCGCTCACCAAAGCAATCACCTTGCCTTTGCGCGCCTTTACTTCTTGAATATTGCTCACCACTTTTTCGTAATGCTCCGAATTCGTTGCAATGACAACCACTGGCATTTCTTCATCGATCAGTGCAATCGGTCCATGTTTCATCTCCGCAGCAGGGTATCCCTCCGCATGGATGTAACTGATTTCTTTCAACTTCAATGCACCTTCTAATGCTACGGGGAAATTGTATCCCCTACCCAAGTACAAGAAATTGCGGGCGTCCTTGTATTGCTCTGCCAAGGCAATCATCTGGTCGTTCAGCAACAAGGCTTTTTCGATTTTCTCCGGAATAGCCTCCATTTCTTCGTAGAAAGATTTGATAGCCACCAAGTTCATCGTTCCACGTAATTTCGCCATACCCACTGCCATCAAAGCCAACACCGTGACTTGCGCCGTAAAGGCCTTTGTACTTGCAACGCCGATTTCTGGTCCAGCATGGGTATACGCACCGGCATCACTCAAACGTGGAATGCTTGAACCCACCACATTACAAACACCAAATACACTAGCCCCTTTACGCTTTGCCAAATCCATGGCAGCCAAGGAATCCGCGGTTTCACCCGACTGTGATATGGCAATCACCAAATCGTCAGCATACAAAACAGGGTTCCGATAACGAAACTCCGAGGCATATTCTACTTCTACTGGCACCCGGGCCAAATCTTCAAACAAGTACTCAGCCACCAAGCCAGCATGCCAGCTCGTTCCACAACCAATCAAAATCAGGCGCTTGATTTCCTTCAAACGCTCCGCATAATCTTCCATGGAACGCATATGCACCTCACCAGTGCTTGAGTCGAACCTTCCCCGAAAACTATCAAAAATAGACCGAGGCTGTTCGTAAATCTCCTTCAACATGAAATGAGGATATCCCCCCTTTTCAAGTTGTTCCAGACTCAATTCCAATTCTTGCACGTAGGGAACTTGCACCACATTTTCAATGCTCTTCACAGTCAATTCCTTGTTCTCTACGATGGCAATTTCACCATCTTTCAGGTAAATTACCTTGTTGGTATATTCTACGATCGGTGTTGCATCAGAGGCAAAGAAAAACTCACCACGATCCTTGCCCAAACCAACCACCAGCGGACTTCCCTTACGGGCAGCGATCAAATGTTCAGGATGATTCTTGCTCAAAATAACAATCGCATAAGCTCCAACCACTTGCTTCAATGCAGAACGAACAGCATCGGCCAGAGGCAACCCTGTGTTCAGCATTACGTCCTCAATCAAATGCGCCAAAACCTCGGTGTCTGTATCTGAATGAAAGGTATGTCCCTTCTTCTCCATGCCCGCCTTGAGGGTGGCATAGTTCTCGATGATGCCATTGTGAATGATGGCCAAATCACCACTTTCGCTCAGGTGTGGGTGTGAATTTCTGTCGTTGGGTTCTCCGTGGGTAGCCCAACGCGTATGTCCCATACCCATACATCCAGTAATGTCCTTCCCGGCAGCCTCTTCCTCCAAACTCGAAACCTTACCCTGTTTCTTATAAATGCGCA
This sequence comes from Bacteroidia bacterium, assembly GCA_023258655.1. Taxonomy (GTDB): domain Bacteria; phylum Bacteroidota; class Bacteroidia; order NS11-12g; family UBA955; genus UBA955. Next base: position 639 of record JALQWO010000015.1, on the reverse strand, counting down.
TATCGCCATTCAACAAGGCAACACCCGCGCTGTCATATCCGCGATATTCCAAACGCTTCAGCCCTTTGACAACAATGTCATAGGCCTGTTTTTCTCCGATATAGGCGACGATTCCGCACATAAAATAAAGGTCTTGAATTAGTTCAAACCAAAAGTAGCCTTCACTGCACCCACCGCGTTTGTTTCTTCCCAGGGGAACAATTTCACAGACACTTTCTTCTCATGACGAGTGCCTTTGTTGAAGGTTTTCTCTACGGTTCTGCACTCGCGACCCATGTGACCATAGGCCGCAGTCTCCAAATAAATGGGGGTACGCAACTGGAAACGCTGCTCGATGTGGTATGGACGCAAGCTAAATTCTGGCATGGCCAAAATCTTCGCCGCAATCTCACCATCTGTCATATTCACTTTGGCCGTTCCATAAGTATCCACAAACAAACCTACCGGCTCGGCCACACCAATGGCATAACTCACTTGAACCAATGCTTGATCACACACACCGGCAGCCACCAAATTCTTGGCGATGTGACGGGTTGCATAGGCTGCTGAACGGTCTACCTTGCTGGGATCTTTGCCTGAAAATGCACCTCCACCGTGAGCACCACGACCACCGTATGTATCCACAATGATCTTACGTCC
>JALQWO010000159.1 GCA_023258655.1 Bacteroidia bacterium | reverse complement strand
GATATCTTTCGACTTCTGGGCAGATACCATACCTACCATCATCGCGCAGCACAAGATTACGATTCGTTTCATCATTTGTTGAGGATTGTCAAACTGCATGCCAAAAACCTTTAAACCACGAAAATATCAAATTAAATTGGATTTATGGGTGCTGCAAAAAAATTGGGGGTGTTAAGATTTTCTGACTGCGGTGCAATGCCCTATCCATCAGTTGAATCTCGTAGCGCACCGAATCTCCTCGATAGGTATACGGCCTGGCAGGTATCACCAACGTGAAGCGACCACTGATGCTTTTGTTTTTGCCCGTAGGGGTCATGTTTTTTAGGCGCTGATGCAATACGAGTGTGTCTTTGGGACCCAACAAGGGATTCTTTGGATACTGCCACTGCCCGCCTTTCTTGTCCTGATAGTAGACTAACAAATTGAAAGCCGCAGGATCCCCAACACCAAAAGGATAAAGCGTATCTGCATCGTCCAAACCCACATCGCCATCCAAATCGGAAAAATCGAATTCTACTTCCACAAAACTATCATAGCCAAATCCACTGTTGAACACGTAAATCCCCTTGTAGGTCAACTGTGGCGGCGAAGGAATTGTATCTTTGCCCCGTTCACAGGCCACCATCAACCCGAACACCATCATGATCCATAAGCCCGATATCCAGGATTTGTTCAACATCGCTCCTGCCGAATTTACGGCTTTGGCTGAGATGGTCCAAAGGTATCAGCGAAAAAACAATCCGGTATTCGACCAATGGTGTCAGGAGTTCCCTTCGGAGGGACAAAACTTCCTTCCTATCGCTTTTTTCAAAAGTCACGAAGTACTCACCCAGGATCCGCAAACAAACACAGTGCCCACCAGAACCCCAATCACTTTCACCAGCTCGGGCACAACACTACAAACCCCATCAAAACATATCGTTCTAGACCCTCAAATTTATGAACAGAGTTTTGTGAAAGGCTTTGAAATGCAGTACGGAAAAATAGACCAATACTGCGTATTGGGTTTGTTGCCGAGTTACCTGGAGCGACAGGGTTCGTCGCTCATCTACATGGTGGACCACATGATTCAACGCGGACAGCCCGGCAGTGGATTTTTATCTCAATCAATACCAGGAGGTAGCATCGCGCATCGCCCAAAATGAGGCAGAGGGCATCCCCACCTTGTTGTTTGGCGTGACGTTCGCCCTCCTTGCGATGGCAGAAACCCTTCCCACCCAGCAGTGGCACAACACCATCATCATGGAAACGGGGGGCATGAAAGGACGGGGACCCGAAATCACGCGAGACGAACTACACAGTCGTCTGAAACAAACTTTCCTGGGCGCAGAAGTTCATTCAGAATATGGCATGACGGAATTGTTGAGTCAGGCCTATGCAAAAGATGGACATCGCTTTGTATGTCCACCCTGGATGCAAATATTCATTCAAGATCCGGCAGATCCAAAACAATGGCTTCCGAATGGAAAAACAGGCCGCCTCTGCGTGGTAGATTTGGCCAATATCGATAGCTGCAGTTTTATCGCAACGGATGATCTCGCCAAGCGTATGGATGACGGCAGTTTCGAGGTAATGGGACGCATCGACTTTTCAGACCTACGCGGCTGCAATCAATTGGTCATCGAATAAATCAATCTTCGTTCTCGTCGGGCAGCTCCAACACCTGCTCTGCCAATTCCTCTTTGGGATTTAACGTTTTTTCCAAAGAAAGAATCAACGCAGGCAACAGGAACAAGTTGGCGGCCATTCCCGTGAGCAGGGTAAGCCCTGTGAGCCATCCCAATGCCTGTGTACCTTGGAAACTCGAGAAAGTAAAGATGAGGAAACCGGCACAAATGGCCACCATGCTATAAATCATGGAAACCCCCACCTCAACGATGGTTTCGTTCAGGGCCTCGCGCACGGGGCGATTGTGCTTGACCAATTCCCGTCGGAACGTGATGATAAAGTGAATGGTGGCATCCACCGTAATTCCGAAGGCGATACTAAAGACCAAAATGGTCGATGGTTTCAGCGGCACATCGAAATAACCCATCGTTCCCGCTGTTACGAGCAAAGGAATGATGTTGGGAATCACAGCAATGATGATCATGCGGATGGACGGAAACAAAAAGCCCATGGTAATGGTAATGATGATCAAGGACCAGAAAGTAGCACTACCCAGGCTTCCATACAGGTAAGAATTTCCCTTGAGGAAGACCGGTACCGAACCCGTAATTTCCGTGGTGTATTCTTCGGGCGGGAACACGCGATCCAAAATCTTGTAAACCTCTTTGTTTATGCTATCCATGCGCACAGAGCCAACATCCCTCACTTGATAACTGATGCGCAGTGTGGTGTGTGTACTGTCCATGAGTCCACGGACGATGGCATTCTGCATGCTACCGGATTGGGGTTTGGCCTCCGGCATCCTTCCTGCGACATCACCCATCGCCAAGGCATTGGGCAATCGATAAAAAGCGGGGTCACCATCGTTCACCACCTGATTTCCATAGCAAAGCACTTCCACCAACGAGGTAGGTTTGGCAAATTCCGGGAATTTCTTCAAGGCTTTTTGGAGGCGATTGGCTTTGTCGAGCACGTCGAAATTGGTCACTTCCGATTCATCGTGGGTACGGATCAAAATTTCATACGGAAGGATGCCTTTGAAGTTGTCTTGGAAGTACTGCATATCCTTGTACATCTTCGAACTCTTGGGCACATCGTCTACCATATAAGCCAAGGGGTGCAATTTGAATACAAAGGTGGTGGCCAAGACAGTAACGGCGATAAACCAAAAATAGATGCGACGCTTGCGGTTAAATACCAAGAACTTCACCCAACTCAAGAATTTGTTGATGCCTCCATTATCGAGGTGCGCCACCTGTTTATCAGAAGGCACGGGCAACAAACTATATAGGGCTGGAATACCGATGATGTTGATGAAGAATACCAGGTTGATGGTAATGAACGACACCACACCATATTGCTCAAGAATCTGGGTTTTGGTGAAGTAGAATGTTCCAAACCCGACCGCGGTGGTAAAGTTGATCAGGAAGGTAGCCACACCCACACGAGAGATGATGCGCGACAAGGCTTTGGCTTTGTTTCCATGTTTGCGATATTCTTCGTGGTATTTGTTGATGAGATAAACAGCATTTTGAACCCCGATCACCACCAACAGTGGGGGCAAGGTACCGGTAAGCAAATTGATTTTATAGCCCAGCATACCGCTGATACCGAACATCACAATCACACCGATGGCGATAAATAGGATGGCGATGGCCAAGGTGCTGAAACTGCGGAAGAAGACAAGAATCAAAATGGCGGTTACCAAAAAGGCCACCACCGTAAACATGACCAGCTCTGCTTTTACGCTGGTTGCCATCTCTGTACGAACAAATGGGAGACCTCCCATGTGGGCTTCGGTACCAACTTCCTCACCAAATTGCTCCGCCCTGCGCTGAATGTCTTTGATGAGTGTGATGCGGTTCTCAGAATCCATCACTTTATCGTCCAGCGACACCACCATCAGTGAGGCATTGGTATTGGCATTGTAGAGCAGGCCTTGGTAGAACCGCATATCCAAAAACAGCGAATACAAACTATCGAGTTCAGCTTGGTTCTTGGGTGGATGTTCGGCAAATCGCTCCATTTTAAATTTGCCCGCAGTATCCAGGGCCAAGTT
>JALQWO010000158.1 GCA_023258655.1 Bacteroidia bacterium | reverse complement strand
TGCCGCCTTGGCCGCCAAACCCATGTGGGAATCCATGCCCTGGGAGCAGCGCGCCGCAATATTTTTGAAAGCCGCCGAATTGATGGCCACCAAATACCGCTATGTGCTCAATGCCTCTACCATGTTGGCCCAAAGCAAGAATGCGTTCCAGTCTGAGATCGATTCGATTTGTGAAATGGTCGATTTCTTGCGTTTCAACGTGCAATACATGGCTGAAATCTACAACGAGCAGCCGCCAGCCAATGCAAAAGGCATCTGGAATCGTCTGGAATACCGTCCGCTCGAAGGATTTATTTTTGCCCTTACGCCGTTCAACTTTACGGCCATCGCCGGAAACTTGCCAACCGCACCGGCCATGATGGGCAATGTGATTGTTTGGAAACCCGCCGATTCACAAATTTATAGCGCCAATGTGCTGATGCGCATCTTCAAAGAAGCTGGATTGCCTGATGGTGTGGTGAATTTGGTGTATGCAGACGGACCAGAAACGGGCGATGTGGTGTTCAATCACCCCGAATTTTCTGGCATCCATTTCACTGGAAGCACCGGCGTGTTCCGCCACATATGGCAGACCATCGGTACCAACATCGCCAAGTACCGCAGCTACCCACGCATTGTGGGAGAAACAGGGGGAAAAGACTTTATTTTGGCCCACAGCAGTGCCCAAGTGGATGTGATTGTTACCGCCATCATTCGCGGAGCTTTTGAGTTCCAAGGACAGAAATGCTCTGCCGCAAGCCGTGTGTACATTCCCCAGAGTTTGTGGCCTGCCGTAAAAACCAAATTGCTGTCAGAAATGGCCACCATCAAAGTGGGTCCCACTGAGGATTTTACCAATTTTGTCAACGCCGTAATCGACGAGCGTGCCTTCAATAAAATCAAAGGTTACATCGATCAAGCCAAAGCCGACGGGGTAGAAGTACTTTGGGGTGGTAACTGTGATATGTCGAAAGGGTATTTCATCGACCCCACCATTTTGATGGCTCCTTCGGCGCATTATCGCACCATGTGTGAGGAGATTTTTGGTCCTGTAGTCACCATCTGGGTATATGCCGATGCGGAATGGAGCGATATGTTTGAAGTGGTAGACAAGACCAGTGAATATGCACTCACCGGTGCAGTTTTGGCGCAGGATCGTCAGGCCATCACCGACGCTACTTGGGCCCTGCGTCACAGCGCGGGTAATTTCTATATCAACGACAAGCCCACAGGTGCGGTGGTTGGACAACAACCCTTCGGTGGGGGTAGAGGTAGTGGTACCAACGACAAGGCGGGTGCAAAAGTGAATCTGCTTCGTTGGGTGAGTCAGCGAACCATCAAGGAAACCTTTGTGCCGCCCACCGATTATCGCTATCCTTTCTTGCAGGCTGATTGATTGTATCGGGCCTAACACGCTGAATTTGAGAACGCTTGACAGCGCCTAATTGGATGTTGCCCTGTAGGGTTAAAGTCCTTTGGTGAGTTGGTCGTAGAGCACTTTGGCAACCGCATTTTTCAGCACTTTGCCTTGGAAATTGCCTACCCATCGGATGCCCCTCGTTGCTGAGGTCGTGAAAATCTCTTCCGCTGAGGTCAAATCAATTTCTGAGAGCGGTCGTTCTTGAACCGAGTATCCGTAGGCATCGGCCAAATGGATCACTACTTTGCGCATCACCCCGTCGATACAATACTCAGAAATGGGTGGGGTGAGGATGAATTCCCCTTTGACCACAAAGAGATTCGAGGCCACCGTTTCACAGGGTCTGCCGTAATCGTTGAAGATGACCACATCGTTGAGTCCATGTTCCTTGGCGTAAATGCCGGCGAGGGTGTATGTCAACGCCGAACAGGTCTTCAATGTAGCGGTGAAATTGTTGTTTTTTGATAATTCCTTGTAGGTGCCCAACGTCAATCCCTGCTCATTCCATGGGTAAGGGGTGAGGTTTTGGGTTTCGTGAATTTCAGTGACCACAGTGGCCTCCATTTGGTCTGGGGTATACAATCCAGTTGATTCCCTAAAAAAGGTGAGTCTGATGCGCGCCGAGGTCCATCCCGCCTCATTGCAGGCTTTCAGTACCGACGTTTCCCAAGAGATTTCATCCCACCAGCTAGGAAGGTTGATTTTTAACAACAAGGCCGATTTTTTGATGCGGTCAACGTGAAGGGGCAATTGTAAGATTCGACCTTGCCACATCGCACAGCTTTCAAAAAAACCGTCACCATAGCGGTAACCGCGACTGTTGGGCGTAAAATGGGGAGCGTCTTCGGCGACGATATGAGTGTTAATCAGATAAATAGGCATCGGTAGGGTGATAATTTGAGGAAGATTTAAATTCCTTGGGGGATTTATTTTCTTCGCGAATAGCGAAAATAGGTATTCCCTTCCTGTATCACCAACGAATCCCCGGAAAAATGTTGAATCCTAAATTTGCGGATGGACTCTGGGGTTGTGGATCCGGGTTCGTAGTATAACGCCAATTGATACCCTGTTCTGCAAAAGGGGAGGTCGCAAGCTTCCACTCGGGCACGTCCCCAAGCTTTTTTGTTGATGGCGCCAATGGTGTAGGTAAATGGGCCGTTTTCGGCAATGCGCATTGTATCCGTGTCGGTGAGTGTCAAAGGAACCTCCTGCCCATTGATCATTTTGGCTGCGGTGTAGATGCCACCCGGTCTGTTGCCCAACCCGCGATGAAAAGTGTCGATGCTGCGATAATGCCAAGTGCCCGACAATTGCTGTCTTGTGATGATGGGTAAGGTGTCTACCGCGTTCATGGAATTGGCCATCACACGGTGGTTGATTTTGCATCCATCGCGATTTTTGTCGGGAGAACCCATAGACCCGCTGCTAGATCCCGCGATGAATAGGGTGAGGACGCCCAGGGCAATGACCCATGTGAAAACGGATTTTTGCGGCGGAACCTTCATGATTCAATGTTAACCGTTTCTGCGTTTGATTTCGTCCCGGATTTTGGCTGCTTTTCCGTAATCTTCGTCGTTGATGGCATCTTCCAGCATCTGTTCCAGTTCATCTATGGACAATTTGGCGTATCCTGGGTTAACATGGGTGTTGGCTTGCGGTTCCATAAGGTCATCCACCAATTGTCCCGGCAATTCATCTTCCTCAAAATCATCACTTTGCTCGTCGTTGTATGCGGCCTCGTCCAGGATTTTTTCAACGCAGTAGATGGGACAGCGAAATTTGATTCCCATGGCAATGGCGTCGCTTGTCCTGGCATCTAAGACCACCAATTTGGAGGTGGCGTCGTTTACGCACAAACAAGTAATTCCCGCATAATAAATGCCCTCATCGAGCTGCTGTATGTTGATCTCAGTAACGGTGATGTCGAATTCTCGCAGGGCATTGCTAAACAGGTCATGGGTCATAGGACGGGTGGGCTTCATGCCTTCCAGTTCCATGGCGATGGCCTGTGCCTCGAAACCTCCAATGATGATGGGGAGGATGCGGTTGCCGTTGAGTTCTTTGAGGTATAGGGTATAAGCACCGTGAGAATGTGCAGGAACGATGTTCCTGATAACCATTTCTACGCGATTGCTCATAAATCTTTGGCTGAGGGGTGAAAGTTAGTTTTTGGCGGCGGCGATCAATTGTGGCAATACTTCAAACGCATCGCCCACAATGCCATAGTCTGCGGCCTTGAAGAACGGGGCTTCAGGGTCTTTGTTGATCGCTAC
>JALQWO010000157.1 GCA_023258655.1 Bacteroidia bacterium | reverse complement strand
CATACAAATCAATTGTGAAAGTTCAAACGGCAAGAAAACCGTAGCAAAGGTTACTGCGGGGTTTGGATATACCTCCACCTTTGAAATCACGGGCATTTTCACGGCCGCAGAAGGACTTTGGGCACACAAACAACGGTGAAATCCCAATGAATCGAACATGTCGCGAGGATTCAAAACCCACTCCAATTTGGGGTTGAATTCCAACGGGTTTTTAGCAACACCCGTCATCACGCTGTCTTTGCGAATCAACGTTTTGTCCATGGTATACCATGTACCTGTACCTGTGTATGGAGGTTTGTCGCTCCAAGCCGGACTTGGACGTTCGCCAATTTTTCCAAAAATATCAACGGGAACCCATTTGCCTGTGGCATCGTTGTATTTGTCCAAAGACATGGCATCATCCCCGTTAAAGCTCATGCTAAAACTGGTGTTGTAGTCTTTGCTCAAAAACAAATCCGCTTTGAGGCGCAAAGGCAAAACAACCGGAGTATCTTGACCTACTTGGGTAGTATCCCTGCGGTCGATCACCAACACAGCGACATCCTTGGGCTGCAAAGTTCCAGATAGAATATCTGACATCTGGGCAGTCCATGCGGCAGAGCCATTTTGCCAGCGGGTTACGCGGTATTTGCTCAAATCAACCGCACTGCTGGTTGGATTATAAATTTCCAACGCTTTATTGTTGCGTGAACCTTCTACATATTCAGAAATAAAAATCTCACTACACTGCGCTTTCACTTGTAAAATGCCCAACATGGCTAAGCAAAAAATACCAATCGTTTTTTTCATATTGCAAAAATCACAAAAAAGAGCCAAAATCAGTCGTTTTTATCAATATTTTCATGACAAATTCACCCACGAATCCGCAATTTTGTGACTGACATGTCTTCAACCGCCCTGAATAGCAACAAACCCAGCTTTCCCCCAAGCAATTTTCTGGTATGGATAATTGGTATCTTGCTGATTTTCAGCAGTTGTTTCGGCGGTAAAAAGGCGCTGCAAAGTACTCCTTCGTTTCAAGTCATCAACAATCAATCGGTGTTGGATTCCCTGCCCGATGATTCGTTAACCAATGACTTGATCAACTCCTACAAAGGGGAAATGGAAAATCAGATGTCGACCTACATCGCCACTATCGATTCTCCGTTTTCTAACGCATTTTTTGTGGGTAATCTGGGGCGATTGGCTGCAGACTATATGCTCCTTACAGCCAACAAAATCAGTCAGCAGAAGTTTGGCGTACCCTGCCATTTCGCCGTCAGTAACAATGGAGGATTTCGCACAGGACTTTACCCCGGTCCGGTGACCCTCAAACAATTGTTTGAAGTAATGCCCTTTGAAAACGAATTGGTCTTGGTGCAACTGCCAGGCAAATATGTAGACAGCCTTTTCCAATACATCGCCCAACTCCAGGGAACACCCGCAGCAGGTTTTATGATGTCCTACAGCAAGGGAAACACCCGCAAAGAAAACCGCTATCAAACCCTGAAAATCAATGCTCAGCCTGTCAACAGCATCAAGGAATTACTCAACCCTCAATATACTCAACCCTTCGATTCGCGACGTGATTACCTCATTGCCGTGAATTCCTACATGTCCGTGGGGGGTGATGGTTTTACGATGCTAAAACACGCCAAGCAAATCCACTACACCGGAATCAACTTGCGGAACGTGATTGCTGAACAACTCAAAGCAGAATACGAAGCCAATCATTTCATCGATCCTCGAAAAGAAATTCGCATTTACCATGAGCCTCAATAGAAAAAAGTTTTTGCGACAAATGGCTGTTTTATCGGTGGCCTCAGCATTACCCCTCGATGCCATGGGCAAAGGCCTTTTCGATGTCTCGGACGCGGCATACCTCAAAAAACGAGAACCGCTCGATTTGCTCGTGCTCCATACCAACGACCTTCACTCTCGCATTGAACCATTTCCCGCCAATCACCCTTTGGCAGGAAAAGGCGGAATCGCCAATTTGGCCACGCTCATCCGCGAACACAGAGCCCAACATACCCATGTACTGCTGCTCGATTGTGGCGATGTATTCCAAGGCACCCCCTATTTTAATTTATTTGGCGGACAAGTGGAATACCAATGGATGCAAAACATGGGCTATCATGCCACCACCATGGGTAACCACGATTTCGATAACGGCATTGAACACCTGGCCAATATGTTAGAGAAAAATCCTGCCATACCCATGCTCAATTGCAACTACGAACTCTCGAAAACCCGCCTCAAAGAATTCGTCAAACCCTACAGAGTCCTAGAAATCGGCGGCAAGAACATTGGAATCACCGGCGTGGGCATCAGTCCCGAAAATCTCATTTTAGAGAGGATGATTCCCGATTTGGTCTACCAAGACCCCGTTGCCGCCGTGCAAAAAACCGTAGATTATCTCCGAAATCAAGCCCATTGCGATGCCGTATTTGTCATTTCTCACTTGGGGTATTCGTACGATACCGACAAAATCGACGACCTGAAACTGGCAGCCAAAACCCACGGAATTACTGCCATTGTAGGTGGACATACCCATACTTTCTTGGAAAAAGCCACCGAAGTGACCAACTCGAAAGGACAATCGGTTTTGGTAAATCAGGCGGGTTGGGGTGGATTGATGCTCGGACAACTCCGGTTTAGCCTTTAATTTGCAGTGTGAGTTTAGCAGAAGAAGAAATCCTCGACGAAGGATTATACGAACACTACGCGTTTACCTCGGATCCGGGCCAAGAGCCCATGCGCGTCGACAAATGGCTAATGCATAAAATTGCCAATGCCAGTCGATCCAAAATCCAGGCGGGCATTGAGTCTGGTGCTGTGGTGGTCAACGACAAACCCACAAAAAGCAATTACAAAATCAAACCGAACGATCATGTTCGCGTATTGCTGCCAACCGCCCCCAGAGATACCGAAGTTTACCCCGAAAACATTCCCCTCAATATTGTCTACGAGGACGATGACTTGTTGGTAGTAAACAAAGTGGCTGGCATGGTGGTGCATCCCGGACACAACAACTACTCCGGAACGCTGGTTAATGCCTTGGTCTACCATTTCGGACAACTGCCCACCAAAGACCAATACCACCGTCCTGGGTTGGTGCATAGAATCGATAAAGATACTTCGGGCTTGTTGGTCATTGGAAAAACCGATTATGCCCTGTCGCACCTGGGAAAACAATTTTTCGACCACAGCATCCACCGCAGGTATTGGGCCCTGGTTTGGGGCGAACCCAAGCCCAAAGACGGCACCATTCGCAGCTACCTAAACCGCGATCCATCAGACCGTCGCAGGTCGCGCTGCTTTGAAACGGAAGAAGAGGGCAAATTGGCCATCACCCATTATACCACACTCGAAAATTTTTACTTCGCCTCCCTGGTTCAATGCGAATTAGAAACCGGCCGAACCCACCAAATTCGTGCCCATTTTTCAAGCATCAAACACCCCCTATTTTCAGATGAATTGTATGGCGGATCGGAGATAAAAAAAGGATCAGCCCTTCCCAAATTCAAACCGTTTATTGAAAACTGTTTCGACATCATGCCGCGACAGGCATTGCACGCCAAAGAGTTGGGATTCGTTCACCCCACAACCGGCAAAAACATGTTCTTCAGCAGCGAACTGCCCGAAGATTTCAGTACCGTGTTGAACAAAATCAGAAAGTACACCCAAGCGGCTCCAGCGTTGGAGTCGGATGACGAATAAATTACTCGTATTTCAGTGTGATTTCAGCGCTGCGGGGAACAGACTGA
>JALQWO010000156.1 GCA_023258655.1 Bacteroidia bacterium | reverse complement strand
AGCTTTGAGGGTGGCATTGAAATTCAGTCTGAAGAGGGCAGTGTAACCCGCTTGGATGAGGCCATCAAGCAAGTGTTGGGAGAGAATAAAAAAGGGGTAGACCGCAACTATTTCCGTGCCCGCAAGGTATGGATTCCTGTGGATCGCAAGTCGGTCATTGCTTCAGGATTGGTGGCTGCCAAGGACACGGCTGAGGTGGTCGATCGCATCGAGTACAACTTGGGTGGATCATACATTTCCAAAGGCGATTTGGTGTTCATGGATTTGATTACGCAGAATGCGAAGACCGGATGGAAGCGTCCGATTTACTTTACCAGCGTGAGTGGTTATGATTTCTTTGACGTGAACGATTACTTGCAGTTGGAGGGATTGGTATACAAGTTTGTACCTATCAAGGGTGGTTCCAATAGTCGTCAGCCTCAGCGAGTGGCTGATTACAAAATGTACAGCAACTTGGTGAAGAGCTACAAGTACTATGGTATGAAGGAGAAGAAAAATTTCTTCCTCGACGATAAAGCCGCATACGTACCCGGTGATTTGCAACAGATGGCAATGTTGTTGGCCAAGACATATTTGAACAAGATCAAGACATACGAGCAGTACCAGGCACAAGTGGCCAAGGTGGGTGTAGCGGGTGCGCCCGTGCCCTCTGGGTTCCGCTCGGTGGAGGATTACTTGGCCCGCGAAAAAGATTCGTTGGGTGTGTATCGCAGTCGCGCCAAGGAGGTATTGAACCACATTTTGACTGAGATTCCTGAGTCGGTGATGCCGATGCGGAAGGAATACAAGGTAGATTATGGAATTACTTTGTTGGAGTTGGGCGATGAGGTTAATGCGAAGAAGGTATTGGATAAGGCTGTCAAGGATTGCGTACAGTATGGTACTTATTTTGTGAAGTGGGAGGATCAAATGTTTGGTGCCCGCGAGGTTCAGATGAGTAAGGATATTTTGAAGACCATCATCGATGAGTGTGATCGATTGGGCAAGAAGGACTGGGCTGCTGATTACAGACAACAGTCGAGTGGGGTTTAAAAAATAAAAGAAAAGGTCCCGCCGCTAGGCGGGACACTTGTTTATATGGAATTTAGAAAGAAAGAAAAGGATGCTTTTGTCTATGGGATTCACCCTGTGCTGGAGGCATTGCAGTCGGGCAAAACGGTCGACAAAGTTTGGTTGCAGGAAGGAGTGTTGCAAGGACAGTTGAAGGACTTATTACCCTTGTTGCGCGCCAAGAATTTGATTTGGAAGCAAGTACCCACCGCCAAGCTGAATGCGTTGGTGAAGGGGAACCACCAAGGGGTGGTGATATCGGTGAGCTCGGTGGATTTTGCCGACCTCGACACCGTGGTTGCGAATGCCTTTGAAGCGGGAGAAGATCCCTTTATTTTGGTGTTAGACGGCGTGACGGATGTGCGCAATTTCGGGGCGATTGCCAGAACGGCTGCATGTGCGGGTGTTCATGGAATTTTGGTTCCAGAAAAAGGTTCTGCTCCTTTGAGTGCCGACGCCGTGAGAACTTCGGCGGGTGCATTGATGAAAATTCCAGTTTGTAGAACGCAGTCGTTGTATGGCAGCATCAAGATGCTAAAAAATTCGGGATTGAAGATCGTGGGGGCCACCGAAAAGACGTCGGAAGCCTTGTTTGATGCCGATTTGAGCGGACCGATTGCCGTGGTGATGGGCGATGAAGAAACCGGTTTGAGCACCAATACTTGGAAGCTTTGTGATGCTCATGTGAAGATTCCTTTGTCGGCCCAAGGTGTGGGCTCGTTGAACGTGTCTGTGGCAGCGGGGGTAATCACTTACGAAGTGGTTAGACAACGCACCAAATAATCTCGAAATCATCCCTGTCGGAGGGTTAAAAAGCATAATTTTGTACTGATGCGCAGCATTCAAATGGTTGATCTTCAGGGGCAATACGCCCGATTGGCATCGGAAATCGATGCTGCCATGAAGCAGGTGTTGCAGCGCGCTGATTTCATACAAGGTGGCGCTGTGCGTGCATTGGAATCGGCGTTATCGGAACGTTATGAGGTAAAGCATGTGATAGGTTGTGCTAATGGCACGGATGCTTTACAGTTGGCATTCATGGCCTTGGATTTGCCCGCGGGTTCAGAAGTGATTACTCCGGCGTTTTCCTATGCCGCGCTCACGGAAGTATTGTTGCTTTTGGGACTCAAGCCCGTATTTGTGGAGGTAGATCCCGATACATTTTTGATGGATTTGTCTTCGGTTGAAGCGGCGATTACGCCCAAAACAAAGGCGATTGCCCCCGTGCATTTATACGGTCAAATGGCATCCATGGAACCGTTGTTGGCGCTGGCCAAAAAGCACAATTTATACGTGGTAGAGGATGCAGCCCAGGCCATCGGGGCTCAGTATTGTACGCCGGGTGAGCATGGGTTTGCCGGGACGATGGGACATATTGGCACCACGTCTTTTTTTCCTAGTAAAAATTTGGGTTGCTTTGGTGATGGCGGTGCAATATTTACAAACGATGATGAGCTCGCTATTCGCTTACGCAGTTTGGCCAACCACGGTCAGACGGTCAAGTACCAGCACGATTTGGTGGGGATGAATTCGCGGTTAGATACCTTACAGGCGGCGGTTTTGCTGGTAAAATTGACGCATTTGAGCGATTTTGAAAAGCGCAGAAGAGCCGTGGCCCATCGATATGATGAAGGTTTGGCAGGTTTGAATGGCATCGAGGTGCCCAAGAGAACGATGGATAGTTCTCATGTATTCCACCAATATACCTTGAAATGTCAGGATCAGTTGCTGAGGGATTCTTTAAAAAATCATTTGTTTGAGCACCAGATTCCTTCGATGATTTATTATCCGATACCATTACATTGGCAAACGGCCTACAAACAGGTTGTGAATCTGCCTGTTTCTGAAGACCTTTGCGGTCGTGTGTTGAGTTTGCCGATTTGTCCAGAACTCACAAACGAACAGCAAGATTACATCATCAATAATATACGAAATTTTATCCAAAAAACCCAATAAAAACGAATGAAAGTAGCAGTTGTAGGTACAGGTTATGTAGGTTTGGTAAGCGGAACTTGTTTTGCTGAAACAGGCAATGATGTCATTTGTGTTGATATCGATCAGCGCAAAGTAGATATGTTGAGCGGCGGCCAAATCACCATCTTTGAGCCAGGTTTGGAAATACTGTTCAAGCGCAACTTGAAAGAAGGTCGTTTGTCGTTCACTACCCAGTTGGAAGAGGCGGTGAAAGATGCGCAGGTGATCTTTTTGGCGTTGCCAACCCCTCCGGGCGAGGGTGGCGCGGCTGACTTGAAATATGTATTGGGTGTGGCCGATCATTTGGGTAAAATCATGACTGATTACAAGGTGATTGTTGACAAGAGCACAGTACCGGTGGGAACGGCGGATAAAGTGGAAGCGGCCATTCGCGCCAATTACAGCGGTGAGTTTGACGTGGTGAGCAATCCCGAGTTTTTGCGTGAGGGTGTGGCGGTAGACGATTTCATGAAGCCCGACCGCGTGGTGATTGGCGCCAAAAGTCAGCGTGCCTTTGATGTGATGGATGAGTTGTACGCTCCGTATGTACGTCAGGGCAACCCCGTGATGCATATGGATACGCGCAGTGCGGAATTGACCAAATACGCGGCCAACAGTTTCTTGGCAACCAAAATTTCTTTCATGAATGAGATTGCCCGGTTGTGCGAATTGTTGGGTGCGGATGTGGATATGGTGCGCAAGGGTGTGGGTAGCGATGACCGCATC
>JALQWO010000155.1 GCA_023258655.1 Bacteroidia bacterium | reverse complement strand
GCCTTCGTATACATCCGGTGCCCAAAAATGAAACGGTGCGGCCGCTACTTTAAACAGCAAACCCACGCTCATCAAAATGATACCGGCGTTGATCAATACGGGCAAGGGCATTCCTTGCATCGCGTGCATGAAGCTGGGTTTGATACCCATCATTTCTAACTCCAACGAACCCGTACCTCCGTAGATAAAGGCTGTTCCCAACAAGAAAATCCCAGTGGAAAACGCACCCATCAAGAAATATTTCAGTGAGGCCTCGTTGGAAGCCAGATTGGTTTTATTGGAGCCAGCAAGCACAAACAGGGGAATCGACAGTACTTCGATACCCAAAAACAACATCACCAAGTGCTGGTAGGAAACCATCATGTAGGCACCACACAAACTGAACATCATCAGTCCGAGTTGATCGTTGCCAATTACTTCGTTCTTTCTGAACATCAAGATGATGAATCCAACCACGAAAGCCAAGAGCGCTGCAAACAAATGCTGTTCTTTACCAAACACCATCATGTTGGCAGGAACCCAAGATTCCAGTCCTGCAAACGACAACAAATTGGCAGAACAAGCCCATGACAATCCCGCAGAAACAAACAAGGCCAATGCCGCAAAAAGCGAATAATTGGATTCACGCTTGTTTAATCCCAAAAACAACAGCACCACTGCGCTGAAAAAGGTTACAAAAAGTGCAATCATGACATTACCCCCCTTGCTTCAGAAACCCATTGACCGATTTGAACAATACTATTGTGCACGATATCTAACAACATTTGTGGCATGAATCCCAACCCCAAAATGAAGGCTGCAATGATTCCAAAAGCCAATATTTCATTCCATTTTAAGTTCGCAACATCCGCTTTACCCTCACCAAACATACTGAACTGTACCATTCTGAAAATATAAACCGCACAGAATATGATGGTCAAACCCGACAACAAGGCGAAGCTAGGTCTGAACGCATACATGGATTTTAAAAGCAGCAATTCCCCTGGGAAACCGTTGGTAAAGGGCACAGCCACCGTACCCAAAGCAATTAACATGAAGAAAATCATGAACAACCGATTGGATTTCGCCAAACCGCCCAATTCACCCAATACCCTTGTGCCAGTGCTTCTTTCAATCAACTCAATAACCAAAAACAAACCCACCACGTTGATACCGTGAACAAACATTTGCAATACGCTGCCCTCTAAACCCTCTATGGTTAAGGTCATAATCCCTGCAGCGATCAACCCTACGTGTGACAAAGACGAAAATGCCACCAAACGCTTCATGTCCTTCTGTCGCATCGCTATCAAAGCCCCATAGATCACACCGGCCACTGACAACCCTATAACCCAAGGTTGGAAGAACTCAATGCTTTCAGGAGCCAAAGGCAAATACCAACGCAACAAGCCATAGAGTCCCATTTTAAGCATGATTCCGCTCAACAACATGGTTCCGGCTGCTGGAGAATGGGTGTAGGTATCGGCCTGCCATGAATGGAATGGCAACACCGGAATTTTGACCAAGAAGGCCAACAAGATTCCGCCACCTACCCATATCGATTCGCTGTGAGAAAGTTCAACCGCCCGCAATGCCTCAAACGAGAAAGAAAAATTGGCCGTGTGCAAGAACAAATAAATCAAACTCGCCAACATGGCCAAAGACCCTACAAAAGTGTAGATAAAAAATCGAAGGGTGATTTTGAACGCATTTTGACCACTCATGGTGAGCGTGATGAAATAAATCGGAATCAACGCCAACTCCCAAAAAATGTAGAACATCAGTCCATCTTGGGCCATAAAAACACCATTCAAAGCGCCCTGCATAAACAAGGTCAACGCCGTGATTTTGGTTTGATTTTCATCGTTGCGAATGCCCGCCAAAACGATGACTGGCACCAGAATGTTGGTCAATAACAACAAAACGCCTGTTAACCCGTCAAAACCCGTGGTAAAACGAATGTTATCTGAAATCCAAGGCTGATCAAACAGGGTTTTCCAACCCCCGTTGACACCTACCCACTGAAAAAACTGGGCAACGAAAATCAACGGCAACAAGGAAAGAACGGCTGTCAACCAGATTTGGTTGCGCTTACCCAAGGCCATCACCGCGATGGAAGCCAATATAGGAATAATGATTACTTCCATGATTAAAACAAATTAAAAGCCAACAACAAGGCGATACCAATCACCATATAAACCAAATAATATTCAATGTTTCCGTTTTGAATTTTGGATAACCAACTGCTAATTCCGGTGGACCCACTTCCAACACCGTCAACCAATCCCTTGACCCCTTTCTCGTCTACGTAGTTTCCAACAACTTCACCGGCAGCTTCTACCGGCGCTACAAACGCTGTATCATAGGCTTCATCTACGTAAAATTTGTTCGCCAGCACTTTCCCCATGCCCAACTGAGCCTCGTCCGCTTCTGGAACAGCACCCTGGATTACATATTTGTTGCGGGTATACAAGAACGCGATGACAAACACCGAAACAGCCATTCCCAATAACAACCACTCCGTGGTGTGGTCAATTTCTGGAGCATGTTCAGGGTACATCAATATGGGTGAAAATTTACCACCGCCATCGTAACTCAACGTGTGATGCAGTATTCCTGAAATCCCTTCACCCATGTAATGGGGCAAATTCACAACGCCACCCACTACAGACAACACCGCCAAAATCAACAATGGCAACGTCATGAGAATGGGGCTCTCATGCACTTTCTCAAACGCATGATGGGTATTTCTGTAAGTTCCATGAAAGGTAACAAAGAACATTCTAAACATGTAGAATCCAGTGATACCCGCACTCATCAAGGCCAATCCGAAAACCAATTTGTTGTGGGCAAACGCAGATACCAAAATCTCATCTTTGGAGAAAAAGCCCGACAAAAATGGGAATCCCGTAATGGCCAATGTACCGATCAAAAAGGTGAGGTATGTCACCGGCATTTTCTTTCTCAATCCGCCCATTTGTCGGATATCCTGCTCATGGTGCATTCCGTGAATCACACTACCCGACCCCAAAAACAACAACGCTTTAAAGAAGGCATGGGTAATCACATGGAACAACGCCGCCGTATAAGCACCGCAACCCAAGGCAATGAACATCAACCCAAGCTGACTCACAGTACTGTAGGCCAATACTTTTTTAATGTCGTTCTGCTTCAAACCAATCAACGCCGCCATCAACGAGGTTGCCAATCCAATCCACATCACCACTTCGCGTGCAATGGGCGATAAGGCATAGATGGCTTCGGAACGAATCACCAAGTAAATACCCGCGGTCACCATTGTAGCCGCGTGAATCAAGGCTGAAACAGGCGTTGGACCTGCCATCGCATCTGGCAACCAGGTATACAATGGAATTTGAGCACTCTTACCCATCGCACCGATGAATAACAATAAAGTTGCTGCTACGATAGCCGGTTCACTTTCTTTTAAATTTAATGCTTCTGTGAACACATTGCTGTATTGGATGGAACCAAATGTAATGTAGATTAAGAAAATCCCTAAAATGAATCCTAAATCCCCTATTCTGTTTACGATGAATGCTTTTTTCGCAGCATCATTGTAAGAAGAGTTTTTAAACCAGAATCCTATCAATAAATAGGATGCTAAACCTACACCTTCCCAACCTGCGAACATTAGCAAGTAGTTATCACCTAAAACAAGTAATAACATAAAGAATACGAATAAATTCAAATACGAGAAGAATTTTGCATATCCTTCATCATCGTGCATATATCCCATTGAATACAGATGGATTAGGAAACCTACCCCTGTGATAA
>JALQWO010000154.1:2092-3830 GCA_023258655.1 Bacteroidia bacterium | reverse complement strand
ATAAATCCATGATGGCCAGAGCTGTCATTGCTTCTACAATGGGAACAGCCCTCGGTAAAACACAAGGGTCATGTCGTCCTGTAGCACTGAGCGCTACTTGATTTCCGTTAATGTCCACTGTTTGTTGTGTAATGGCAATGGTAGACGTGGGTTTGAAAGCCACATCCATTTGTATTGCATCGCCAGTACTCATTCCGCCCACTATGCCGCCAGCATGGTTGCTAACACCCTGAATCCGACCATCCACTGTGGTCAATGCGTCATTGTGCTCTGATCCTTTCATTCGGCTCGATGAAAAGCCATCGCCAAAAGCAATGCCTTTGACGGCGTTGATATTGAGTAAATATAGACCTAAAATGGCTTGTAGTTTTCCAAATACAGGTTCGCCAATACCAGCAGGCATCCCATCTACCACACAACGAATGACACCGCCTAAACTATCTCCGTCGTTCTTGGCTTGCGATATGGCCGCAATCATTTTATCGGCTGTTTCTTGATGCCAACATCTGACTTTGTTGCGCTCTATGGAATCGGGGCGGGGAGTGGTTTCTGCATCAGGCGCCTGTATTGTCCATACTTGATTCACCCACGCGGTAACTTGAATTCCCTGTTTGGCCAAATATTGTATGGCCAAAGCGCCTGCCGCCACCCAACCTGCAGTAATTCTAGCACTGCTTCTACCTCCACCCCTGTGATCGCGGTGCTGGTACTTTTCTTGGTAAAGCCAATCGGCGTGACCCGGTCGGTATACATCTTTCAAAGCATCGTAATCTGTGGGTTTGGCATCGAGATTGGGAATGACAATGGCAATGGGCGATCCCAATGACTTTCCATCGTAAAAACCGGACAATATTTTCACCGTATCGGTTTCCTTACGGGGCGTGGTAATGTCGCTCTGGCCTGGTTTGCGTCGGTCAACAAATGACTGTAGCGCATCGATGTCTATCGTAAAATTTGAAGGAAATCCATCGATGACAACACCCACTGAATCCCCATGACTCTCACCGAAAGAAGTGATTGTGATGTTCTTGCCGATACTGTTTCTTGCCATGAGATCGAGATTTTTGGGTTTATGGGATTACCAAGTATGATCTACTTGGATTTTAGGACCTTCTTTTGTGCCGATAAAAATCAAACTGAATCTGCCGCTTAGGGTGTCATACTGTGGGTTGGGATTGCGGCTCTTCAAATCGGCGGATGGCTGAACATTAGTGGAGCTCGCAGAGATAGAACCAGGCACTTCCGCGAGTTGCTTTGTTTGAATCACTTCCCATCGGCCGATAACCTGTGAGATCCCGGCAGTTTCATTGATCCACCGGATTTCATCGCGGTGAAAAGTGAGTTTCCCCATGGCTTCTTTGTTGGGATAGCCCTTTTTATAGGAATCGGTAATTTCCTGCCAACTTGTTTTTACCTTTTTGTTGGTAATGAATCGAACCGTTGAATCTTGCACGTATCCCCGCATAAATTGATCGATGTTGCCGTTATTCCAACCCGATAATTGCTCATCCAATACGCGCTCCACAGCCTCTAGGGTATAGGGGAATTCGGCAGATTGGGTCTGTGATGTTGCTTTTTCAACAGCCTTTTTAATTTCGCTGCGATGCCAATTCATCGCGATGGCCACACAACAGCCAACGATTAAGGCCAATAGGATGGGTTTTTTCTGCATTTTGTTTTCGGCGGATTTTTGTTCCATTTCCATCACGTATTTCGGTTCGATGTCTGGGTTAATTGA
>JALQWO010000154.1:0-2082 GCA_023258655.1 Bacteroidia bacterium | reverse complement strand
TTTTTCTGCATTTTGTTTTCGGCGGATTTTTGTTCCATTTCCATCACGTATTTCGGTTCGATGTCTGGGTTAATTGACCATCACCGATTTTCATTACTCAAAGGTACACTTCTTCCACTGCTCCCAATAGTGAGGGTAGGATTTTTCTACGCATTCAACATTGGAAAAGTTGAGATCCTGTATCCAAGGTTTCAAAGCGGAAAATGCCATGGCAATCCGATGATCGTCGTGCGTTTCAACCTGCAATGCAGCAGGGAAAGTCCTATTTGATGCGTCCAAATACCACAGATCCTCTGTTTCAGCCCATGGCTCCAGCGTGCAGTTGAGTCTCGATAAATTCTCTTGAAGGGCTGCGATTCGATCACATTCCTTGAATTTGAGATTTTCTATGCCCTGAAGCATGACCGATTTTCCAAGAATGCACCATCCAACAACCAAAGCGGGCACAAGGTCTGGATTGTCATGCAATGGAACAAATAGGGTTTCATCCTCTGAATCTTCTAGCAGTGCCTGGTTGTTTTCGATGCGACATACTTCAGCGCCCTCGGCATGTTCCCTTGTTTCGATGCCCAGCAGCAGACCAAGCGTCTTTAATTGAGAATCGCCCTGCCGACTGTCAAATTTTAGCCCTTCAAGAAGTAAACAGGTTTTGGTTTTTAACCCCAATAAAAGCGGATAAAAAAAAGCAGCAGAACTCCAATCGGATTCCAGTTCCAACAATTCTCTACTGGGGTGGGGCACTGAATCATAGGTGCCGAGAATCGAGATTTCACGGGTCTCACGGACGTAAGTGCTGTTGACTTCGATGCCGATATTTTTTAAGCAATGAATGGTGAGATCCACATAGGTCTGCGAGTGAGAAATTTCCGTTAGCGTTATTTTTTTCGTGCCAGAAAATAAGGGTGCCACCAACAAGAGCGCACTCGCAAATTGCGAACTCACTGCTACACTGATTTGCACATCCTGCCATTGTTCCACACTTTTTTGGAGGGAAAAGGGCGGATACCCGGCTACATTGTGATACTCAATGTGGGCTCCCATCTGCGTTAAAGCGTCTAACAAGGGGGAAATTCTGCGATTGCACAAACTTGCATTCCCGGTAATGGTGAGCGCTCTCTTGAGATTGGATGCTGCAAATGCGGTAAACAAGCGACAGGGGGTTCCCGCATCATAAAAATCAACTGAGCTCTCTTCCTCTGCAAATAGCGAAAGTGCTTCGATGAGCAAACGAGTGTCTCTACAGCCCCGCTTGGCGATGTCTGGATTTTGGTTAAGCCACTCACTCAAATTGCCTTTGGCAGCAACGATGATCAACGCCCGATTGATCTGACTTTTACTGAGCGGTAATTCAATGCGAATCATGAGCAAAGTCGTTCAGTACTTGTACCACCAACGATTCAGAAATGGCGATGTTATATTGACAATTTCCGGGTGCGAAAGCCAATGAAAACAGCAAGGTGTCGTGTTGATTTTTTTTGTCGGCCCGGATGTAATTCACGATTTGCGGAATATCTTCCAAAACAAATGGTATTTGAGGGTAGATGGCAGAAACAATTGCCAGTAGCGATTCCTGTAGCGCTTTGGTCTCATCTCGATTCGGTGAGACGTCGATGGCCAGTTGTGTTTCAATCACCAAACCCCATGCGATGGCATGTCCATGTGCTAAGGGCATGCTGGCGTCGTGACTCCAAGATTCTAGAGCGTGGCCAATGGTATGACCCAGGTTGAGCAGTTTGCGTTCGGCGGCTTCAGTAAAGTCTGATTCCACGATGCGCGATTTGGTTTTGATGTTCCACTCTATCAAAGCAAGCCAAGCTTGTTGGTCGCTGATCGACGGCATGACTTTGGTGATTTGCTGAAAGTGTTTTCCTCCGTCGATCACCCCGTGTTTGATTACTTCCGCCCAGCCACTCAAAAGTTCTGATTGGGGTAAAGTGCTTAGCCAATAGGGTGATACAAATATTCGTTCGGGTGTTTGAAAGGTGCCTATATAGTTTTTGTGGTGCCCGAGATTGACCCCATTTTTCCCGCCCACGGAGGCATCTACCATCGCCAACAAAGTGGTAGGTATGTTCCAAAAGG
>JALQWO010000153.1:3557-3866 GCA_023258655.1 Bacteroidia bacterium | reverse complement strand
GCGATTTGAACAGCATCGGAGAAAAGCCGGTGAGTGCCAACCAATGGCAGATTCGCTTTAGCAATACCAAAACTCTGTCGGTGGGTTTATCGATGCAGCGCGATGCCGGTGAATTGGACATCAGGGATCGATGGACGAGAAGGGATTCGGGCAATGGCAATGGGATATTCCAATGGGGTTCAGCGACAAATCTGGGGGCTATGGTAAACAATTACCACCTGAGAATCGCCAATTACCGTAGTATAGACATGTTGGTTTTGGGCCGATATACATTGCAACTGGGACAGGGGTTGGTACAAGGTGGGATGT
>JALQWO010000153.1:1785-3547 GCA_023258655.1 Bacteroidia bacterium | reverse complement strand
AAAACCACAACATGGGGTTCCGAACCATCTTGGCGGCCTCTAGCGGGTGGATTTCTGCGCGGGTGGACACGGTGGGTCGGATCAGTAGTTTGATCACCGACGGGAATTTTTCGGTGGATGGGAATTTGTGGTATCAGAACAACACGCGACAGCATCACGTAACGGGGGCATTGTTAATGGGCAGGCGGATTCATTTGGGGAGGGGGATTGGATTGGCTTGGAGCGGTTACCAATACGATCGGGAATGGTGGACGCGCGAGGGGTGGTCTCGGGAGGGTTGGATGCGGCCCGCGCTGCGCGCGGGCCGCACGTTCCATTATCCGGAATGCTGGTTCACGCAACCAACAGCCCACGGCGGCCTGGCTTTTCTGCATGCGGCCTGGCAATGCCAGGCCGACCAAAAACCAAAGCCTGCCGCCGTGGGTGGGTGGATACTGCCATTGGATAAGCAATCCGATATTTCCCTCCGGGGTTATATCATTCATCCTCAATTTCGACCACCCCAAGGATTGTTCAATCAGTTGATGTCGAACTGCTGGAGTGTGTCAGCGACGTACGCCCGCGGCACCACCGGCAAGCGGAGCTTGCGGTGGGCCGCGGAACTCCGACAGCCCCTGTGGTTCAACGCAGACCTCGAAAGACCCCTCTACCACAAACAACAAATCCTGTGGGAAACCTCCCTACCCAACAACCTCCTGTTCCACTGCCTCTGGCAGTGGAACAACCAAGCCAACATTCAAGGTTGGGAATCTTTTTTGGGTGTAAATAACCCCTTAAACCCCTCAGCCGTCTCCGCATTTACACCAACCGGTTTGCCGGTGGCCACCGTCTCAACCAACACAGTCAATCCCCTTTTCAATCTCATTCACCCGCTACCCATGCAAACCACCACAAACTCCAACCACAAATTCACCCTGAACCTTCGCTCCCAGCCCAGCAAATCACTCACCGTAGAATACCAGTTCACCTTGGTGCCGCGGCCCCATTCAGCCCAAGGATCCTACCTATGCGCAACGACCCTCGTCCACCGAAAACCCTTTTCCCCACTCAAATGGGCCGCGGAATGCATCGCCTTCGATAGCCAAATCCCCCTGTATTTCACCCCGCAAACCCTGCCCCATGAAATAACCCATTATACCCTCAGCAAGCGCGGGATCGCAATCAATGCCCAAATACAATACACCCTCAAACAATCGAAATCACACCAATCACCCAATTCTCCCATTTCACCGAAAACAACCGTATCACCACAAACAATCGTTTCATCGAAAACCCCCAAGGCACCCAAAACAAGCATAACACCCATCAAAAAAAACCACAACCACCCCCGCATTCACCTCGCCGCGCGATCCGAAATCATCCTGAAAAACACAACAGAAAACCCCGTTCAACCCCGTATTTTTGTAGCACTATGGCTGAAATAATGTCCCCAAAACTCTCTGTCAACGTCAACAAAATTGCCACCCTGAGAAATGCACGGGGTGGAAACAACCCCAATGTGTTGCAAGTGGCCCTGGACTGTGAGCGCTTTGGAGCCCAAGGGATAACCGTGCATCCACGGCCGGATGAGCGACACATCCGATACACCGATGTATTGGAACTGTCAGCCAATATCTCCACCGAATTCAACATCGAAGGATATCCCTCCGAAGATTTTCTTCAACTGATTGAAAAAGTAAAACCACACCAAGTAACCCTTGTACCCGACCCGCCACACGTGCTCACATCCAATGCGGGGTGGGACACCCAACAACACCTCGAA
>JALQWO010000153.1:0-1775 GCA_023258655.1 Bacteroidia bacterium | reverse complement strand
ACCAAGTAACCCTTGTACCCGACCCGCCACACGTGCTCACATCCAATGCGGGGTGGGACACCCAACAACACCTCGAATTCCTCACCCAGACCATCAACCGCATCAAACAAACCGGTGCCCGGGTCTCTCTTTTCCTCGACCCCAACCCCGCACTCGTTGCATCGGCCCATGCCACCGGCACAGATCGCATTGAACTCTATACCGAAGCTTATGCCTCCGGATTTCAGAGCAACCCCGCCGCAGCCATTGAACCCTATGTGCTGACCGCGAAAGCAGCCATAGATGCCGGCTTGGGTATCAATGCTGGTCATGATTTGGACCAACATAATTTGGCCTACTTATCCCAAAACCTACCGGGATTGCTGGAGGTGTCGATCGGACATGCTTTGGTCTGCGACGCCCTCTATCTGGGTCTGCAAAACACCATACAACGCTATCTCAAAGCCTTAAAAAGGGATTGATCCCCTCGCTTGACCATGTCAATACGAAATCGCCCAACCCTTCACAAGTGCGTCGCCGTTTTATTGTCGATTGTCCTTGGCTTACAGCAACTCGGGGCTTGGGGATTTCTGGGACACAAAACCATCAACCGACAAGCGGTTTTTGCCTTGCCACAACCCTTGTTTGGGTTTTACAAGTCACACATCGACTTCATCACTGAACACGCGGTAGACCCCGACCAACGCAGGTATACTGATACCGCAGAAGCTTGCAGACACTACATCGATCTGGAACGATTCGAACAAACGATGCCCATCGATACCCTTCCCAAATTTTGGAAATTGGCCGTAGAAAAGTATTCCGCCGATACCCTGTTTGCCTATGGCATCGTCCCCTATCATGTACAAACCATGTTGTATCGACTCACCGAAGCATTCAAAAACAAAGATGTTGATCGGATTTTGCAGTTGTCGGCAGACATCGGCCACTACGTGGCCGACGCCCATGTGCCATTGCATACGTCGATGAACTACGACGGTCAACTTACCGGACAAAAAGGCATCCATGCACTTTGGGAAACGCGCATCCCAGAAATCAGCCTGCAAAACTATCAACTCCTTGTACCCATCGCACACTATCTGCCAGACCCCAACGACAGTCTCTGGCATTGCATTGAAACTTCGCACAGTCATTTACCCGCTGTTCTCAAAAACGAAAAGCAACTCACCCAAACATGGGGAGAAGACCGAAAATATGAGCTGGTCACCGATGAAAAAGGGAAGACCAAAAAACAAGTAAAAACAGCCTTTGCCTTGGCTTACGAAAACAGTTTAAACCACATGGTTGAAGACCGGATACGTACAGCAATCACCGCCGTTTCCAGTTATTGGTATACCGCCTGGATGTTAGCAGGTCAACCCGATATGACAGGTTTGTAGGCACCCACCCACAACAACACATTCAGAATTCAACCGTTAGGAGGCCTTCAAAATCACCAACTCAATCCGTCGGTTTTTTGCACGTCCCGCCTCGGTATCGTTCGCGGCCGCAGGCCGCGAATCGCCGTAGCCCTTCGATTTCAAACGACCCGATGATATCCCCGCTTTCACCAAATAATTGACCACCGCAGCAGCCCGGTTTTCTGACAACTTCACGTTATACTCAACAGCCCCCTGGTTGTCGGTGTGACCCGTAATCATCACCTCCATCTTGGGGTTCATCTTCATCAATTCCACCAACTGCGTCAATTCCTCCGTACTCTCCGATTTAAGATCAAATTTATCCGTATCAAAAAACAGGTTTTGCAACACAAAAACCGCATTGTTGTTGATGGC
>JALQWO010000152.1 GCA_023258655.1 Bacteroidia bacterium | reverse complement strand
AGGGACTGTATTCCGCGGCAAGGGAACGTGTGTACATGATGTGGTCCCGACTAACAGGATTTTCATTGGTAAATGGCGATCCAATCAATCCTGCCTCAATCCAAACATCCTTTTTCTTCCAAGGCTTTACGCCCAAACTTGCTTCCATGAGGTGATTGAGACTACTACCTCCCGCATAATTTTTATCCATGTAGCTGCCAAATGCAGGAACCAATCGGATTTTGAGCTGATCGGTTACATATCGAAAATCAACGTAGGCCAGATTGATGTCGACCATGTTATAATAAGTATTGGAAACCAAACCCGGAATCACAGGGGGTGCTGTGTTGTTGTTCCAATTGCGGTAAGTTGATTGGCTATAATATGCATCCAACCATCCTGAAATACTCAATTTGCCCACCTTTTCTCCGCCGGCGGAATCGATGAAAGCTGTGTTGAAGACTTGTGCCACAGACAATTTTGATGTAACAACCCATACGAGAATAGTCAAAATTCTTTTCATGCCATTAAAAGTTCCCTTTGAAGATCTTTACTGCGATGGCTAACAGGATTAGGCCGAAGAATTTTCTCATCGCAGACAATCCGGCTTTACCAATTTTACGCTCAATAAAATCAGTGGCATTAACCAAAACAAAAATGACGATCAAGTTGGGGATAATTCCCAACAAAATGGTCCATTCGCTGTACATCGCTTTCAGAGATAGAATGGTGGTCAGTGTTCCAGAACCAGCAATCAGAGGAAAGGCAATGGGAACGATGCTGCCAGAGGGTACTTCGGGATCGGTGCGAAATATGTCAATGCCCAAAACCATTTCCAGTCCCAAAATGAACATCACAATGCTACCCGCGATGGCGAAAGAGCTTTTGTCAACACCCAAATATTTTAAGAAAAACTCTCCGGCAAACAAGAAACCCACCATTAAAACGCCGGAGGCTAGGGTGACTTTTCCTGCATGGATGTCGGGCAATTTCTTTTTGAGCGAAATCAACACAGGAACGGATCCCAACATATCAATGACTGCAAACAGGGTAAATGCAACGGTGATGGAATCTTGTAGGTTGAACATGGTGATTGCGGGGTAAAGATTAGAGTTATTTGAAGGGTGAATTGGGCTCTTTTTTGATGACGTTGTATGTGAGTCTGTCAGCCAATTTGGGGAACAATTTGTTGATGAGTACCGCCATTTTGCCTTGTAGCGTAAGGATTAAGTAATAGCGCTTACGGTCTATGGCATCCCATGTGGCCTCGGCTACCGCCTCGGCCGACATCAGTTTATCTTCTTTCAGTGGAGACTCGTTTTGTTCTGAACCCTTGGCATCCAAAGCGGTTTTGCGAATATTGCTTTCGGTGTATCCTGGACAAGCAATCAGTACATGCAATCCTGTTTCCAAATTCTCGCACCGCAAACTCTCCAAAAATCCTTGCATCGCGAATTTACTGGCGCTGTAACCCGTTCTTGCCGGCAAACCTTTGAACCCTGCAATGGAAGATATTCCCACCACGGTGCCCTTGTTTTCAAGCAAAGATGGTAAAGCATGTTTGGTGCAGTAAACTGTTCCCCAAAAATTGGTATCCATTAATTTTTTGAGCACGGAAATTTCAGTATCTGCAAAAATTCCACGCATTGAAATTCCCGCGTTGTTGATCAATACATCGATCCGACCCCAGGCCAAAAGTGCATCCTGAATGAATCGCGCACAATCTGCCTCCATTGTTACGTCGCCTACGGTTGAGACGAATCTCGTGCCCTCTAATTGGCTTCCGCTCACTTTATGACAGGCAGCAAGGGTATCGCGCAATCCTTCCTCGGAACGGGCCATCAATCCCACAGCAAAACCTCGCTTCGCCGCCTCGATCGCCAAAGCCCGCCCAATGCCAGATGACGCGCCCGTAATGAGTACTACTGGGGCCGTCATGCTATTGTTTCCATTTGATGGAACATCCAACAGCCGGAATTTCGGGATAATCAATTTCCAGGCCGTCCAAAGCAAATTCAATGGCATCTTCCAAGTACACGCGCATTACAGCGGCTTCATTGTCCCAAGCATCATCGATTGCGCCTTTATAAACCAATTCCCTGCGCGCATTGAACAAAAAAACTTCCGGCGTTTTTGTTGCACCCAACTGTTTCATGATATTCTGCGATTCGTCATGCAAATAGGAGAAAGGCACTCCATATTGACTCACCAAACGCTGCATATCCGCAAAAGAATCAGAGGGTTGGATTTGAATGTCGTTGCCGTTGATCGCCAAAACACCCAAGTTGTCTTCTTCGTATTGCTTCGCCAAATTTACCAAACGAGGCCAATACGCTTGGGCATACGGACAGTGGTTGCATGTAACCACCACCAATAGGGCACTTTTGTCGGCCAGGTGATAAGTGCTCACGATGTTTCCATCGGTGCTTTTTAATTCAAAATGTTGCAGAGAATCGCCAATGTTCATAAGTCTGAATTTACCCGCAATTTACGCAATTGAAAGAGGATTTGTGGGTTTTTTGTTGGCGTGATTATTTGGGAAGATGCTGACTTTGGGGTTACTTTGCGATAGTCATGGATCAATTCATTGTTTCTGCCAGAAAGTATCGTCCTACCACATTTGAAGATGTCGTTGGGCAACGCCAAGTGGCTGAGACGTTGATGCATGAAATCAACAACAACAAATTGGCGCAAGCCTTTTTATTTACTGGTCCCAGAGGTGTTGGTAAAACCACCTGCGCACGGATTCTTGCCAAAGTGATCAACGCCCAAGACGGGGGAGATCCTAACCAAGATTACGCATTCAACATATTTGAATTGGATGCTGCCAGTAACAACTCCGTAGAAGACATCCGGCACCTGATCGATCAAGTAAGAATACCACCCCAAGTTGGGAAATACAAGGTATACATCATTGATGAGGTTCATATGCTGTCTACGGCGGGATTCAATGCATTCCTGAAAACATTGGAAGAGCCGCCATCGTACGCCATTTTCATTCTTGCGACCACCGAAAAGCACAAAATTCTCCCCACGATTTTGTCGCGATGCCAAGTCTTCAATTTCAACCGCATTGAGACCAAAGACATGGTAGACCACCTAAAAGGCATCGCCCAAAAAGAGCAAATTGAAGCCAGTGAGGATGCCTTGCATTTGATTGCCCGTAAAGCAGATGGTGGATTGCGGGATGCCCTTTCCATGTTTGACCAATTGGTGAGTTTTGGAGGCGGTAAAATCACTTACGACTCGGCCGTGGATATTTTGAGTGTGTTGGATTTAGATACATTCTTTGATGTTACATCCATGCTTGCTTCATCGAATATTGCCGATGCATTAATGGTCTACGATGGAATCATCAAAAAAGGATTCGATGGCTCTACATTTTTGGGTGGTATGGCATCCCATTTTCGCAATTTGGCGGTCAGCAAAGAGACCAAAACGCAATCGTTGTTGGATGTGTCTGAATCGTTCAAATCCAAATATTTAGAACAATCCAACGCGCTTTCATTTGCCTTTATACTCAATGGCTTAAATGCCGTTTCTGAAGCCGAGGAAAAATACAAGCAGTCACGTAATCCTCGCTTGTTGGTGGAACTCATGATCATGAAGTTGGGTCATTTGAATTCTTTCATCCAGAGTATTCCTTCCCTTGAGGAAGTAAAAAAAAAAGTAGGTCAGTCGAATGATGTTGCCAAAGCAGCGCCGTTAAAACGTTCCGCTTCTATCGTTGAAGACAAACCCAAAGTCGCCGCTCCGACAATCATTCCTACCACAGCAGCCCAAAGTGAGCAAACTGTGTTGACTCCTGGTGATTCTCCTGAATTGGAGTCCATGAAAACCACCACCACAGAGGAATCCGTGAGGGCGGAAATTCAATCGGCCCCAAGCCCTGAGTCAACAAAAAATGAGGGGG
>JALQWO010000151.1 GCA_023258655.1 Bacteroidia bacterium | reverse complement strand
GTTGATTCACGAACGATATCTCTACCCTCAATGCTATGGTGGGTTTGGGTTTGCGCCAAGGTGTAAGTGTCGTCACCTTTGGTGATTTCAACATTCTTAACCACGAAATGGCGATTACCTGTATTGTTAACAAAAGCGTATCCGTTCACACCAATGGTGTCGAATCCTTTTTCAACGCTACCAGCAACTTTACCTGCATGGGTTCTTCCATAACCCAAAGCCAAGGCCACTGTTTCGTTGGCTTGACCAGGTTGAACCATGGCAGGAACGTTGTTGTAGGTAACATCGCCTACTTTTACGTTTACGGTATCCCCTTCTGAGATATCCAATTTAACCGCCAATGCTTTTGGCAAGGCTACATAGTTATCCCAACATACTTTGCTTACGGGATCAGGCATTTCCTGCAACCAGGGGTTGTTCGCAAACGCACCATCTCTTACCCCAACACCTTGATACAATACCATATCGATACCCGATACTTTTACATTGGCAGAAACATATCCAGCCAGGGCATCTACACTGCCAGCATAAGAAGCCGCACCCTCTGAAGCTGCCGCTAAGTACACACCTTTTTCCAAAACGCCGTTGAATGCATCGTCTGAACCCAAGGTTCCAGCCCAATTGGCGCGGATAAAGTTGTAGTATGGAGAAGCTTGTAATTTCTGAGAGAAAATACCTTTGGATGCGAAAGGATCTTTCGCAGGTGCTACCACCGCATTCGCCCATGTCAACAAACTAATTTGTGCTTGACGGGTGTTAAATACGTTTGAAATGGTAGGCTGGGTGAAATGATAAGTACCTTTTCTTGGTTCTGCATCATTCCAACTTTCCAGGTAGTGGTTATCAGGACAAACATACTGACACAAAGCAGCTGTTTCGTCTTTGCTTGAAGCGAAAGACACCGACAAAGAAGCTTTCTTCAATGCCTCTGTCCATTCTTTGCTGTTGTGATTGTAAACAGGGTTTGCGTTGTAGAAAATCACACCCGCGATAGCCCCTGATTTCAATCCTGCCAACACTTCAGCTGTTTTCTTATCTGAACCTTGATATTGGTTGCTGTGGTTTACCATATCGATGGTAGAACCATAGTTACCCAACAACATGTTGATACCGTTTACAATCTTTTGAACCTCTACTTCATTGCTTGATGAAATCACCAAAGAAGTGCCTTTGGCTTTCACCAAAGCATCTGCGGTCTTCTTGATTGAGTTACCAGCCAATTCCCCTTGCTGAGGCACAGGAATTTGCTTTGCACCTGTAGCAATGGCGATGTAGTTGTACAACGTTGCTACATACAAAGCTTCTTGTGAAGCACGCATTGGGAAACGGAAATCTGCATTGGTACCGGTCATGCTCATGGCACTTTCGAACTGAATGTGCTTAGACATGCCGCCAGCAACTGCAGGTTGACGGTTAATCGTATATCCTTTGGAGAATTCTACAGGTGAAATCCAAGTTCCCAAGAAATCTGCACCGAAACTCACAATCACTTTGGCAGCCTCAAACTTGTAGGTAGGCAATGCGCGCTTACCAAAGTCGGCTTCGTTTGCATCCAACAGGCCACTGTAAGATACGGCATCGTACATAACATGCTCTGCCGTTGGGTAAGATGCTTTGAATGACTCAATTGCTTTCAGCGTTGAGGGTGAATGGATTGAGCTCGACAATACCACCAATTTACCGTTGGCGGAGGTGATTTGCTTCAGCTTGTTAGAAATCTCTGCATCCACTGCGGCCCAGTCGGTCTGTTCAGCACCGTTGGCCAAAGGATTTGCCAAACGCTCGTTATCGTAAAGAGAAAGGATTGAAGCCTGTCCTACCGCACAAGTACCACCTTGTGAAATTGGAGAGTCAGCTGATCCATCTACTTTGATTGGACGACCTTCACGTACTTTTACTTCGATACCACAAGCAGCAGAACATGCGCCACAAGTAGAGCGATAGTAGTTGGCAACACCAGGAGTGACGTCCTCAGGTTTTACCAAGTATGGTACGGCATGACGAACGGGTGTTTTGTAGCAGGCAGCCAAAGCAACCGCTGTTACGCTGAAACCGAAGTACTTCAAAAAGTCCCTGCGATTTGCTTGTAACTCTACACCGTCTTCGTTGAAAACTTCATCCAAAGGGAGATCATCGTGAAACTCGTTCTTCTGAGCTGCGAGGAACTGTGGGTTCCTGTTCAACTCATCTTCGCCCTTCCAATATTTGATATTATTTGACATAATGATGCTTCTTAAAAATTAGGATTAATAGTGACACTTAGAACATTCCAATCCACCATTCATGGCAGGTGTTAATTTAACCTTGCCATCTGCTGAGAAATACTTACTCTTGTTTTTGTTTGAGGCGATGTCTTTCGCCGCCTTCTCATGCAACGCTTTGTAGTAGTTGTTGTTGGCAACATCTACCTGGGCATTGCGGTGACAATCGATACACCAACCCATTTGCAATGAACTGTGCTGTTGAACCACTTCCATCTTTTCGATGGCACCGTGACAAGTTTGACAAGTTTGCTTACCCACTTTCACGTGTTGAGAGTGGTTGAAGTAGGCGTGATCAGGCAAGTTGTGGATTCTCACCCAACGGATTGGACGAGGGTTATTACCATATTCTTCGCCTGGCTTGGCTTCGGGATTGTAATCCAAAGCTGCATAAATCTTCTTGATTTCAGGAGAAATCTCACCGTTGTATTTGTCGGTCAATTGAACACCCTTGTGACAGTTCATGCAAGTATTCAAAGCGGGAATAGACGCTTGCTTGCTCTCTTCAACAGTGGAGTGGCAGTATTTACAATCCAATTTCAAATCACCCGCATGAAGCTTGTGCGAAAACGCGATGGGTTGCTTGGGCGCATAGCCTTTTTGAACACCCACTTCCGTGATTGAGAATTGGAAACCATAGTAAGCACCTACCCCACCCAAAATGGCCACAGTGAACAAGGTCAATACAACCGGATTCTTTTTGCCCCATTTGCCAGGAAGGATTTTCTCAAAGAACCCTTTCTTTGGCGCATCCATGGCGGCCAATTCTTCGGGATTCTTCTCAGCGGCAACGCGCTTCAATGTGTTTTTCACGCGAGCCAATACCAACAATACGGCACTGAAAATACCCACCAAAATCAATAGGATGTACAATGTAGTACTGTCGTCCTTGGGTTGGTTAGCATCAGACACAACCACCGCTGCTTTCTTGGGCTCTGGCGCAGTTTTGATATATTCAACGATATCCAACACATTGGCTGGAGTCAAGTTTTCAAAAATGTTCATTGCTGCCCCTCCGTAATCGTTATACAAAGCGATCGCATCGGGATCTTTGGTTTCCTTACGGAACTTTTCGTTGTTACGAACCCATTGAACCAACCACTCGTTTGAACGGCGAGTGTGTACGCCCCTCAAGGCAGGACCCACTACTTTTTTGTCTAAAGCGTGACAGCTACCACAGTTGTTGGCTTCATACAACTTTTTACCATTCTCGGCGTTGGGCTTGTCTTGAGCGTAAGAGGATACAGAAACAGCCATGAGGGCTGACAGCATCCAAACTTTCATATTTCTAGCAATCATGTTTGGGAACATTGTCTTTTTTCGCGATGCAAATATAGATTATGCCCTCTCCCCTAAAAAATAAATTGTTAACAGAGTTTTCAATTTAAAATCAATCTAAACAAATTCTATAGAGACTTGAAATACTGCTATTTAGAAAAGCTATATCTCATCACATTCTGGGATTTCCACATTGAAAAACGGCGATTGTACACCGAGGCAAACACAATTCACTATCCAAACTGCAAGCAATCGATGGCTTAAGCCAAATCCCTATTCAAATTTGAGCCAATCCAAATAATTAATGTAACTCGCCAGCGCCAATTGCGAGTAATTCTGAGAGGAATTGCCAAACGCGC
>JALQWO010000150.1 GCA_023258655.1 Bacteroidia bacterium | reverse complement strand
AGCGCTATATCAACGATCGATTTCTGCCCGACAAGGCCATTGACCTATTGGATGAAGCCGCATCGAAGTTGAGGCTGGAAATGGATTCTGTGCCCGAGGAGCTCGACGAAATGAACCGCAAAATCATGCAGTTGGAGATCGAAAGAGAAGCCATCAAACGGGAAAACGACACGGCCAAATTGACCAAACTCAATGAAGAAATTGCCAACTTGAGCGAAAAACGCAACACCCTCAATGCACAATGGGAAAACGAAAAAGGGGTTTTGTCGCAAATCCAACAGAAAAAAGCCGCCATCGAATCGCTAAAAATTGAGGCTGATCAAGCAGAGCGCGATGGAAACTACGGTCGCGTTGCCGAAATCCGCTACGGACTCATCAAAAAGAATGAAGAAGACTTGTTCTCGTTGAGTTTGAAATTGGGGGATGCGCGCAGTGGACATCTGATGGTAAAGCAAGAGGTTGACGCTGAGGACATCGCAGAGGTCGTAAGTCGCTGGACCGGCATTCCAGTAAATCGCATGCTGCAGAGCGAACGGGAGAAATTGCTCACCCTGGAACAAGAACTGCACAAGCGCGTGGTGGGTCAGGAAGAAGCCATTTCCGCCCTATCCAACGCAATACGCAGAAGCAGGGCCGGACTACAAGACCCCAAAAAACCTATCGGGAGCTTTATTTTCTTGGGAACCACAGGTGTGGGTAAAACTGAGGTAGCCAAGGCATTGGCGGAATTTTTATTCAACACGGACCAGGCGATGGTAAGGATCGATATGAGCGAATACCAAGAAAAGCATACGGTAAGTCGGTTGGTTGGTGCCCCTCCGGGCTATGTGGGCTACGATGAGGGCGGACAGTTAACGGAGGCCATACGTCGGAAACCCTACAGTGTGGTGTTGCTGGATGAAATCGAAAAGGCGCATCCCGATGTATTCAATATTTTATTGCAGGTGTTGGACGACGGACGGTTGACCGACAACAAAGGCAGGACGGCCAATTTCCGGAATACCATAATCATCATGACGAGCAATTTGGGCTCTGAGGTAATTCGCGAACGCTTCGAGCACATTGAGACAGGTGACCGTGATGAGATTGTTGCTGGTGCCAAGAGCGATGTATTTGAGTTGTTGAAACGCAGCATCCGACCTGAATTCTTGAACCGTATCGATGAGGTGGTAATGTTTGAGCCTTTGGGCAGGGATGAGATACATCAAATTGTTGAATTGCAAATTCAAATGATTGTATCTCGTTTGAAGGACAATGGCATCGACCTTTCTGTGAGCCGCGATGCGGTTGATTGGTTAGCGCAGTTGGGCTATGATCCTCAGTTTGGGGCCAGACCATTGAAACGCGTATTGCAGAAACGGATTTTGGATGAGTTAAGCAAACAGATTTTGATGGGAAAACTGTCTAACCAAGGCAAGGTGCACATCGATTTGGCAGGATCCGAATTGATTTTCGAGGGGGTGTAATCGAAAAATGAAAGAAATTTCTCCTTGCGATTGCGTCTGTGAGGTAGACCACAAACACGGGATGCTGCGGCATCCCGTGTTTGTTTGATAGAAATCCCAAGGTGATTGGCGGAATTCATGAACTTTGGCAAACGATTTGCGATATTCGTTCGTCTTGAAAACCATGCAGCCAAACAAAAATTCCATTTATTCCCTACTCACCGCGATTGCCATGATGATTGCGGGAATTCCGTTGGCTACAGCACAATCAAAACCCGTTTCGAAACCTCAGCCGAAGCCGGTCAACACACAAGCACCAAAACCGGCCGATAAGCCAGTGACTAAGGCGGTTGCAAAACCTGCACCCAAACCAACATCCAAGCCGGCAACAGCGCCCTCGGCGAGCGCACAAATCAAACCTTCATCACCCACAACGCCAAAAATCAACCCCGCGTTAACGGCCGATGGACTCAAACCAGACACCCTCTACCCTATTTCCAATTTGGTAAAGGATCGCAGGTTTGTCTATCAATTGATTACGCAGGAATACATCACCAACGAGAACGACTACTTTTTGGACATCAAGCTTGACACCTGTTATTTGATATTCACCGCCATGGAAGGTGAAAGATTGTTTAAAATGGGCTACTATGCAGACGAATTTGGGGGCAAGGTATGGGCAAGAGCCAATGGTTTACAACTGCTACCCTATGAAATCAAATTCAGCGAGCGAGGGGTGGTTGAAGAATTGGTTAATTGGAGGGCACACCGCGATGCGATCATGTCGTCGCTCTCCACCCAGGTCCAAAACAAAGTCATCACTTCCGAAGAATTCGATGTGCAACGTCTCAAGTTGAACAATGAAAAAATCATGCGTCGGTTGGCCATGGAAGATCTCATGTATTTGTTTGAATTGGGCGATGATTCCATCCGGGAGGATGGCGAATACATCCGCATCAAGCCGGTGAGATCACCCTTTAGTGGTGAGGATATTTATCTGCAGGGCAATTTGGTCACAGAGCGTTTGCCGGGCACCAAGAACTCCGTGAAATTTTTGACAAAGAATGCAGCAGGGCCACATGAGAAACCCATTTTGCTTGAGGAATGTAACGAATATGCTTTAGCGGCCAGCGATGGGCAGCAACCCATTTCCGAAATCCAGCGTGTGGGACTCAACAACGAAGTAGAATATCAATACAATTTGGTACAAAAGGTCATGTCTCGTGTCATCTTCTCAGATGTATTGGCCATAAATTTCCAATCACGCGGGAACATTCGCACCTACTCTTTGTGGGATAGAAAATAATCCCATGCTGCTTTTCGGTCCTTATCTGTTGAAGCGGGACAAAGATTATTTTGTGCATTGGTGTGGTGGTCCATGGACGAGATTTACTATTGATTGGACACAAAAAAAGCCCCTCAACAGAGGGGCTTTTTGATTTCAAATTCAGGAGGGATTAACCGTTCATGATTTGATCGAAGATGGCTTTGAAGCCAGCAGGATCATTCATGGCGAGGTCCGCCAAAACCTTACGGTTGATTTCCAATGAGCTTGTATTCAATTTGCCCATGAATTGGCTGTAGCTAACTCCGTGCAAACGGCAAGCGGCATTGATACGAACGATCCACAAAGAGCGGAATTCGCGTTTTTTCGCGCGGCGATCGCGGTAGGCATAGGTTAAACCTTTCTCTACGGCGTTCTTGGCAACGGTCCAAACGTTTTTACGACGACCAAAGTAACCTTTGGCGAGTTTGAGGGTCTTTTTGCGGCGAGCTTTACTCGCAACGTGATTGACTGATCTTGGCATAGTATTTTAGTTTAATGGCTTGAGCGGCAATCTATTGCAAAAGCGCTTTTGTGCTCCGGCCAGGTTATTTAATGGTTTATTTTCCGAGGCGAAGCATGAATTTCACGTTGCTCATGTTGGTTTCATCCACAATGGCATCGTTACCCAAGGCGCGCTTGCGCTTGGTTGATTTCTTGGTCAAAATGTGATTTTTGAATGCTTTCGCTCTCTTTACTTTTCCAGAACCGGTTACTGTGAACCTTTTCTTGGCGCTGGAATTGGTTTTCATTTTAGGCATATCCTGAATTCTTAATTTTTCTACGTTATTTTTTCACTTTTGGGGCCAACATGATGGCCACCTTTTTTCCTTCTTCTTTGGGCTCTGACTCCAACTTGGCATATCCTTCGTCGATCAGTACATTGGCGTACCCCATCAACAAATCAATACCACGCTGTTTGTAGATAATGCTTCTTCCACGGAAGAAAACATAAGCCCTTACTTTGTGTCCCTGCTCCAAGAAATGCTTGGAATGCTTGATCTTGAAATCAACGTCATGCTCATCGGTATTTGGTCCGAATCGAATTTCCTTGATCTCTTGTTTCACCGCATTGGCCTTGATCTCCTTTTGCTTCTTCTTTTGCTCATACAAGAATTTCTTGTAATCCACAATTTTACATACTGGGGGATCGGCGTTGGGAG
>JALQWO010000014.1 GCA_023258655.1 Bacteroidia bacterium | reverse complement strand
GAAGATCCCACCTATTGGAAATCTTGGGTAGAATGATGAACTTTGGTCTTCAATGACCAGAACTCTTTTACTTAGTATTCTTTCCCTTTTTATTTCATCCTTACATGCGCAGCAGCAGGATGTACCTTATCACAAATTGGTACGAAAAACTGAGCGTCAACTCCAGCGAATGGATCGATATGTAGCGCGATCTAATAACAAAAACCATACAGAGCACAAGCCTCTGCGAAAAGCACCAGAGGAGGTTCAAACGGATGATTTATCCCACATGCCTTCAACACCTGATAAGTATTGGCAGCAAGAATGGATTGCGACCATGAATCCAGTTTTGGGTCGCCCAACGCCAGAGGTTTTGTATGATGAACTATTGAGACAATCTCAAAATTCACTGAACCGCAGGGCAATGCCAGGCACATCAAAAACCACATGGGTATCACGTGGACCCAACAATGTAGCTGGAAGAACGCGCGCTTTGGCAGTAGATCCAACCGTTTCAACGGGCAAGAAAGTTTGGGCCGGTGCGGTCACAGGAGGTTTATGGTACAATGACGATATAACAAGTGCGAGCAGTCAGTGGAAGTTTGTTTCAGGACTCTGGAGCAATCTTACAGTTACCTGTATCGCCTTCGATCCCAATGCTCCGGGAACCATGTACGTGGGTACAGGGGAGGGATGGGGTTCAACCACTTCGAGTAGCCGAGGATTTGGTATTTTTAAAAGTGTGGATTCTGGAAGAACCTTCACCCAGTTGTCTGCAACCAAATCTTATTTTTTTGTCAACGACATTGTGGTACGGTCAGAATCAGGTAAAAGTGTATTGTACTGTGCAACCGACATGCAATATGTGAATGGGGCTTGGCATGGTACTACCACGGGTGGTTTGATGAAAAGTACAAATGGTGGGGTTTCATTCACCAATGTTATGCCCAAAATACCGGGTTACACACTCTCAATGATCCCCGCAGATTTAGAAATTGGTGCGGACAACCGACTTTGGATTGGAACCCGAAGAAATTACGCACAAACCGCTACTGACAAAGGTGGAGGACGTGTTTTGTATACCGACGATGGCGTGAACTTTACCACTGTGTATTCCCACACGGACAAAGCCGGTAGAGTAGAGTTGGCCTGTGCACCAAGTTCTGCATTGACTGTGTACGCTGTTTTTGAGTCGAACGGAAAAGTAGATACCCTGCTAAGGACTTTTAACAAAGGCACAACATGGGCGGCGATGCGCAAGCCGAAGGACGCTGACGCGGGAATTCCTGCCACAGACCCATCACGAGGCCAAGCCTGGTATGATCTCATCTTGGCAGTATCGCCCAAGGATTCATCAGATGTTTTGTTCGGCGCGATTGACGTGTTTCTATCTGAAAATGCTGGGGGTTCGTTTGTTCAAGTCGGCAAATGGAGTGATAACTCTGGATTGGTCAACTTATCATGCTCATACGTGCACGCCGATCAACACAACATTGTTTTCATACCGGGTACCAACGCATGTTTGATAGGAAATGATGGTGGCGTTTATTATTGTCCAGACATTTTGGATAATTTATCTTATCAATCTGTCATTTACGAACGAAACAATGGATACATAGTTACACAATTTTATTGGGGCGACATCAGTCAAACCAATGGCAAAAACCTCATGGTTGCTGGAGCGCAAGACAATGGCACTCACCAATTAAACACAACGGGAATCGTGAATAAAAACATGATTTCTGGTGGCGATGGGGGATATTGTTTTATTAGTCCCACGAACGACAACAAACAGGTAGTGAGCTATGTATACAATCAGTTCTTTGCTACTGCCGACAATTGGGCAAATGCAGCAAAATTGATTGATGACGGGACGACAGGCAAATTTATTAACCCAGCGGCATGGGACGATGTCAACGGCGCGTTGATCACCGGAAAAGGAAAATGCACACTATATCGAAACAAACTGGGCACATCTGCAACATTGGCAAACACCATTACCGTAAGTGGCACCACAGCAAATGGAGCTCCAAGTGCCATAATGAGTAGCGTAAGCATTACGGGAAAAGGGCAATTGTATGTTGGGACAGATGTAGGAAAACTTTACGTCACGAGCGATATTGGGGCTTCTACACCTACATGGAGTGATATTACCGGAACCATCAATGCCGGTAACATCAGTGATATTTATCGTTTACGAAAATCAGACACCTTATTTGTAACATTGAGTAATTATGGAGGAAGTGTCAACATATACATGAGTTTGGACGCAGGAAAAACATGGGTTTCAAGAGATGGCAACATCGCGGACATGCCTATTTGGGGAATCCTATTGAATCCGCGAAAAATGGGAGAGGCCATCATTGCCACCGAATTGGGCATCTATGGTACGTCGGATATATTTGCTGCCTCAGTTGTATGGACGCCCTATAATGAGGGAATGGGTGCGGTGAAAGTTGCAAATTTGCGGTATCGGGATGCTGATCAAACAATCATGGCAACCACGCATGGGAGAGGAGTATTTACCTCTGACGCCTGGTCGAAAGCCAGTCCAATCGCCAAATTCGGCATAAGCAAGGATACCGTATGCTCACATGAGACTGTCGTTTTCAAGGACTCATCTTTAAACACACCAACTTCTTGGAAGTGGCGTTTTACGCCCAGTGCGGGAGTTGTATATCGGAGTGGAACAGATTCTACTTCCCAAAATCCGGTGGTTCAATTTACCAAAGGTGGCATTTACAGCGTCACGATGTTCTCCTATAATGCCATAGGTGAAGATCAACTCACAAAAACCAATCGTCTTTTTGTGATAGATTCAATACCTGTATTGGTTTCAATCCAAACAAACCCATCCATTATTTGTGTAAATGACACATTTTCATTCACTTCAACGGTAAAAACAAATGGAACTGTCATACAGGCGAGTTACACATGGAAAAAGAATGGTATATCACTGGCAAATACACAAGACAAACTGTTTGGTTTGTCACCCAACTCAGCGGACAAATACCAACTTTTTGTTCAATCCACAACACGTTGTGTCACGCCCAATCCATCGCAAAGCACAGTGGTTTCACCACAAACCAAAGGAGTTAAAACAATCACGGTTAGTTGTAGTCTGGACACGTTGAAAGCAGCGAATGTGGGCGCTGGAACCTATAATTGGTATAGAAATGGTGTCCTCGTGGGTTCAGGCATGCGTTTCAAGCCAACGCAAACGGGTTTGTATCGCTGTGTATATGATGAAAATGGTTGCAAGAGCGACAGCAGTGCTGTAATTGTGTTGAAATCCATCTCATCTAAGTCTCAGTTCATCTCAAAGGTTGCCCTTTACCCAAATCCAGCTTCGCAGATGCTAATGGTTGAATCTATGGAGTTGCTCGGTAGCATTAGGGTATTTGATGCGGTGGGAAGTAAAATGGTGGAATATGCGATACATCCAGGTGAAAATGCAAATATCGACGTTTCAACATGGCCTTTGGGTTTGTATTTCGTGTCGATTTATAATCAACAAGGCATTCAGGTTTTCAGCGAATCGATTTATGTTCATCGCTGAGAATCTCTGAGAAAGGATTTTATTCAAAGAGTTTTCGCTGATCTTTCAAAATAGACTGCATTCAGTCTTATTCAAAAAATTTCTGGAGACGGAATTCACAGGTATTCAAATTCACGAGGATATAAATTCACCAGTATTCCAATAGAATCGAGGAATTCCGAGGTCCGTCCGTCAAGTATTATATTTCTTTCTATGTTTCATAATTTACATTATGTTAAATTGAGGAATACAATAAAAGTCGGATACTACTCCGACTTTCATTGTATTAAGTTATGTTTTACTGCATCCCTTTGATCAATGCTGCGTATTTCTCTTCCCCTGCTTTATCGCCCAACTCAATGCAGGCCGACTTCAACGCTTTACATATGTTGATCTGGTCTTCTGTGGAATAATCCGCATTGTCCAAAGCACGCTCTAAATACTTTCGTGCATCAGTATACAACATTTTAAATTCCTCATCCACGAGTTTCTTCTTAGCTCCTACAGCTGCGCTCCGTTTGTTATACAAGTTCTTTGTTTCGTATTTCATCAAGGCCAGGCCGAGGTTGAAATTCGCATCATAATTAAACTCATCCAGCTCAACGGCTTTGCGGTAATCAGCAATGGCTTCTGTAAACTTTGATTGGCTCTCGTAAAGATATGCCCTGGTGTAATACAAACGGGTATTGGGTTCTATCCCTATTTGACGATCAACATCAGCAAACAAACGCTGTTCTTGTTTGATACTTACAAAAAAGTTAACCAACACTTGAAACATCGCATCATTGTTATTGGATGCCGCCAAGGCTGTACGAATGCAGTTTTCTGCTTTGGCAGTATCACCTACCGACAAATATGCCCTAGATAATCCTTCAACGATGGCTGGAACAGTGTTGCCTTTGTCGATTAGACCTTGCAAAATCGCGATTTTTGTCGCTTTATTGCTGTGCATAGTAGCCACCTGCGCGTATGTCTCTGTCAAACTTTCTTTGGTGATTTTGTTATTCGCCAAATTCCTTGACATCGCCGTATCCAAATAATCGAAAATGTTGATCATCTCGCCGTAGTAAATACAGAGGGAATCGTAGTTCTTGGTCGCGAAATAGGCAATGGCTTCATTGTATCCAGCAGCAAATGCATTTCCTGTCAAAGCAATTCCATTTTCCTTCTCTTCCGCTTTCTTCGGCATGCTACTTTCATGAAACTTCCGAATTGAAATCATTGCTTCTAAACCAGCAGCATCTGTCAAGCCTTTCAACAATTCATTGTTTTTGGCTCCGGCAATTCTTGCATACACA
Source organism: Bacteroidia bacterium (assembly GCA_023258655.1). Taxonomy (GTDB): domain Bacteria; phylum Bacteroidota; class Bacteroidia; order NS11-12g; family UBA955; genus UBA955. The sequence continues at coordinate 13,678 of JALQWO010000014.1, read as the reverse complement.
TCGCTGCGAACCAAATACATTTTGGGAAGTTCTGCCGACTTCGGATTGATTTTCGCTTTGTCGATTTCTTCTTTTGCTGTGATCAAGTCCTCAACAGTGTTGCTCATCAGTGCGAACTCCGCTGAGTTAACCGCTTTGATCTGCGCTGTACTGCATTGAGCAAAACCAAGGGTTAACGCAATGCCAAGTGTTGTTTTGAATAGATTATTCATCATTTTGGGGTGTTTCATTGTTGGTGTTTGTCTCATCAGTTCCGCCTTCAATTGCTTCACCACCCTCTATGAACTCGGCAGATGTTTCTTCATCTTCCTCCTCCTCTTTGGGCGATTTGGCCAAGCCCGCGATGGAATCTGATCCTTTCAAGTTAATGAGACGAACGCCTTGAGTTGCGCGTCCCATCACCCTCAATTTATCGATAGCCAATCGAATGGTTAACCCACTCTTGCAGATGATCATCAAACCATCTTCATCAGTTACCGATAAGATTCCAACCAGGCTTCCAGTTTTTTCTGTGATTGAAATGGTTTTCACCCCTTTTCCTCCCCTACCTGTAATGCGATAGTCTTCGAGGTCGGTGCGTTTACCATATCCTTTTTCACTCAAAACCAGAATTGTGGCTTCACTCTTTCTTGGATTTACACAAACCATGCCAATTACTTCGTCCTCTGCTGATTCCAACGTTACTCCACGCACACCGGCTGCGGTTCTACCCATGGGGCGTACCTTGGATTCAGGGAATCGAATCGCTTTTCCTTGCTTTTTCGCGATTATGACTTCGCTATCGCCATCGGTCAAACAAGCTTGCAACAATTCATCGCCATCCCTTACGGTGATTGCGTTGATACCATTTGTTCTTGGACGACTGTATGCCTCCAAAGAGGTTTTCTTCACAACACCTTGTTTGGTTACCATGATGATGAAATTGTTCTCCAAGTATTCTGGATCTTTCAAATTCACCACATTCAAATAGGCCTTGACTTTATCGTCGCTCGGTATGCTAATCAAATTCTGAATCGGTCTACCTTTTGTCGCTTTTTGTCCCTCTGGAATTTCATATACCTTCAACCAGAAACAACGTCCTTGCTCGGTAAATAGCAACAAATAGTTGTGGGTTGAGGCAATGAACAAATGTTCTACGAAGTCGGCATCTCGGTGTGCCACACCACGTAGCCCTTTGCCACCGCGGTTTTGTTCTTTGTATTCACTCAACAATGTGCGTTTGATGTAACCCATGTGTGAAATGGTAATAACCACTTCCTCGTTGGGTATCAAATCTTCGATATTGAATTCACCGGCACTGAATTCGATGTTGGTGCGACGTACATCCCCGTATTTTTCTTTGATTTCAGAAATTTCCGTTTTGATGATTCCCATACGAAGTTCTTCAGAGGCCAAAACACTCTCATAGTATTCGATTTCCTTCAATACGGCAGTGTATTCTTCGCGGATTTTATCGATTTCAAGGCCTGTCAAACGCTGCAAACGCATTTCCAAAATCGCTTTGGACTGAATTTCCGACAAGCCAAATTGGCTCATCAAACCTTCTTTTGCTGCATCAGGCGTGCGACTCTCACGAATCAATTTTATCACTGCATCCAGATTGTCCAATGCAATGATTAATCCTTCCAGGATGTGAATGCGCTTTCTGGCCTCATCCAACAAATACTGGGTTCTCCGTTGAACAATTTCGTGACGATGATTCACATAGTGACGAATCATGTCTTTCAAGTTCAACATTTCGGGTCTACCCGCCACCAAAGCAATGTTATTTACTGAGAAACTACTTTGCAATGGCGTGTATTTGTACAACTGATTCAAGATGATGTTGGGGATAGCATCGCGTTTCAGATCAAACACAATGCGCATACCTTGACGTCCACTTTCATCACGCACTGCCGAAATACCATCAATCACTTTTTCATTGATTAAGTCTACGGTTTTTATGATGATTTGCGATGGGGTTACCTGGTAAGGAACCTCCGTAACTACGATCATTTCCTTTCCAGTGCTAGAAACTTCTATTTCAGCTTTTCCGCGCATGACCACGCGACCCCTACCCGTTTCAAATGCATCTTTGATTCCTTCCACGCCGTAAATCGTACCGCCGGTTGGAAAATCAGGACCCTTGATGTGGTTCATCAATTCACTGATCTCGATGTCTTTGTTGTCGATGTAAGCCACGATACCGTCACATACCTCGGTGAGATTGTGTGGCGCCATATTCGTGGCCATACCCACGGCAATTCCACTAGCCCCATTCACCAACAAATTGGGAATTTTGGCGGGCATCACCGATGGCTCTTCCAAACTTTCGTCGAAGTTGGGGCGAAAATCCACCGTGTCTTTGTCGATATCCACCATCATTTCCTCAGCGATTTTGCGCAACCTCGCCTCCGTGTAACGCATCGCTGCTGGTGGATCACCATCAATTGAACCAAAGTTACCCTGTCCGTCTACAAACGGATAACGCAAGCTCCAATCTTGGGCCATACGAACCATGGTATCATACACAGAGCTGTCTCCGTGCGGGTGATATTTACCCAATACTTCCCCTACGATACGTGCGGATTTTTTGTGTGCCCTGTTTGATGCCAAACCCAGTTCGGTCATTCCATAAAGCACCCTTCTATGAACGGGTTTCAAACCATCTCTAACGTCTGGCAAAGCCCGGGAAACAATTACCGACATCGAGTAATCGATGTAGGCTGTTTTCATTTCCTCCTCAATGTTGATGGAGATAATTCTTTCTGTGTTTTCGTTTAACTCATCCATGGATAATAGTCAGTTATACAAATTACGCGGAAACACTACCAAAACCGAAGAAAAAGAAGGCGATGTTGCCCACAAATTTTATACATTTTGGACAAGTGGAATTGGAGGTCAAAAACCGCCTTGAAATCGCATAAAAAACAAAAAGGGAAGGCTACCCTTCCCTTTTTGTTAAAAACAGTTCTAACGCGATTTATTTGCGCAAATCTGCAGGAGGATTGTATGGGGTCTTCTTCTTGGGCAAAGATGTTGACCCAGCTTTCAAATATTTGATTTTACCAGCGCCAGTAGGTTCTAGCACTTGCATTTTACCCATACCCAATGCCTCAAGTTTGGGCTGAACTTCCAACAAATCTCCGGCTACTACCACAACCAAATTGTCCAAATTCAATTGCTCCTTCGCCAAACCATTCACTTGTTCTTTGGTCATATTTTGTAGAATCTTCAACTGCTGATCTGCGTAATCAACGGGCAAATTACGATTGGCCATTTGTAAAATGTAACCTGCTTTTTGTCCGATAGATTCGTATTCCAACGCTTCACTTGCCACCAAGGCAGACTTTGTAAAGGCAAATTCTTCATCGGTAATACCATTGTTTTTGTACCTCACCAACTCATCAATGATCTCTACAATGGCACTATCAGTTGCCCTGGCCTTCACACCTGCTGAGATGGTATAAGTACCTGGCAAATCTTTGTATGAAGGTGAAAATCCTCCGCGAATGCCATACGTCCAAGCTTTATCCTCGCGGATATTCAAGTTCAAACGACTGTTGAAGTTGCCGGCCAAAGCAAAGTTCATTACGTTATTTTGGAAGAATTTTCCTGTGGCATCATAGGGCAGTGATTTGAACCCAACGTAAATGTCGCTCTGATCCGCATCGGTGTATTTCACGCCAAACAGCTGAGGTGTTTCTACTTGTACAGCAGGGGTTGGCTTAGGAACAGTCACGTTCTTTTTCTCCCATTTTTTAAGGAAAGCAAACTTTGCGTCAACCTCAGCAGCGGTCAAAGGACCCACTACCACCATTTTCGTTAAGTTAGGGGCATAGTTGGCATTGTAGTAGGCTTTGCAATGCTCCATGGTAATCTTGTCATAATCATCCGCCAAAACAGAAGTTCCCAAGGCATTGTCTCCATTCATCAAGCGCTTCCAAGCGTTTGAGGCACCTACACTGCGATTTCTCAAGTTGCTGTTAGCACCCTCTTTGGCACGAGATTTATTCTTTTTGAACTCGGCTTCGTCCCAGCGGGGTTTGAACATCATTTCTTCGAGCAACGCTACAGCAGCATCCAATTTTTCCTTCTCACAGGACAAAGTGATGCTAGTGCCCGTAGTTCCTGCACCGAAGCCAATATTCACACCCAACTTTTCGAATTCTTTTTCCAGCTCAGTAGGTGTGCGCAATGCAGTACCTGTCTCCAATGCACTGGCCAACAATTCTGCGGTACCTTTTGGGACCAATTTGCCATCTTCCAACAAACGACCACCTTCGATGTTCATTTGCACAATAACACGGGGTGTTTCATCGAAGTAAGTAGACCAAATTTCCAAACCATTGGGTAAGATATTCTTCTCAACCTTCGGTGTTTTGGCCGAGGTAATGGCTTTTGGTTGGGGACGAACACTGCGGTCGAAATTGTCTTTCACTGGACGGGGTGTCAACCCATTGTACTCCGCCTCTGCAACGGCACTTTTGAAGCCAGCGTTGGGGTTTACACTTTGATATTTTGGCTTCTCAGCTCCTTCTGCTACTTGCGCAGGTGTAATAATTACGGTTGAAGAAAACTTATTGCGGATGTAGCGCTCATAGACACGAAGAATATCTGCTTTGGTCAAACTTCTGTATCGATTGGCATCGTCTTCCAAATTGTAACTGCTACCGTCTGCATTTTTGGCATCCAAATACCAGAATGCACTCAAATAATTGGCTTTTGTACTTACATCTTCCAAACCACTTGAATAATTACTCAAAATGTTCGTTTTGGCTCTTTCCAAATCTTCGTCACTGAAGCCCACAATGCCGAATGAATCAATGGTAGACTTCAACAAACGCTGTAGCTGGGGAATATCAGAATAGGGATATCCCACCACTGTGAATGAAAATTCTCCTGCCAACTCATGGTTGATCATACTCAATGGATTGTTGCTGGCATCAGCCTGCAGAGCCCATTCAGCATCTACCAATTTTTTATAAATGGTAGAATTTCTTGTGCCTCCCATCAAATAGGCCAATACATCCAAGGCTGCTTCATCCGCATGTCCCACTGGAACTCCCACAAAAGTGGAATAGATTAAGGGTACGTAGGCATTGGCATCAGGGTAAGTAATTACCTTGTTTTCTTTCAAACGCACAGGGGGCACCGCTTGTTTCTTGACTTCGGGACCACGTTGTATGCTACCAAAATATTTGCCAACCCACTCCACCACTTCATTCGTGTTCACGTCACCAGACACGATGATACAAGCATTGTTGGGACCATACCAACGCAAAAAGAAATTCTTCAAATCATTGCTATCGGCACGATCCAAGTCATCTACAAAACCGATGGTTGACCAACTGTAAGGATGCTCTTTTGGATAAAGTTCTTGGTCTTTCACCTCCATCAAGAAACCGTAGGGGACATTATAGCGCTGGTCTTTTTCATTTTTCACCGTGCTACGTTGTATTTCGAATTTCTTGTTTGTGAATGCTTCAAGAAAACACCCCATGCGATCGGCTTCCATCCACAAAGCTGTTTCCGTAAAATTGCTAGGGAAAGTTTCAATATAAACCGTTCTGTCTCGGGTGGTATTTCCATTCACATCGCCCCCGTAATTTCTGATAATTTTAAAATGCTCCTCATCGGCCACGTGCTGTGAACCTTGGAACAACATGTGTTCGAAAAAGTGTGCAAATCCAGATTTTCCGCGAGTTTCACGCGCAGAGCCAACATGGTAGGTCACGTTCAAATGTGCCACTGGATCGCTGTGATCTTCACTAACCATGAGCGTTAATCCATTGGGATACTGATACTTTGAATAGGGAACAATCAACTTCCCGGGCTTGGGTTCAACCTTTTCAATGAGTGTTGCTTGGGCTTGGGCATTGGGTACGATGGACCACAGTGCCAAACCGATCAGAAACAGTTTTTTCATAAGTACACAAATGTAACGATTTCAAGGATTTTCATGAAATCCAATAGACCAAAGCATCAAAAAAATCGCTTATCGCCCAGCCCAAAAGCCGGAACAAAAGATCCGGAATTATTTTAATTTCTCGGCCAAATATGGTGCCGTGACACTGTTTTTTGCGTGAACCATGTCCTCTGGCAATCCTTGAAAGACCAACTCCCCTCCTGCATTACCTGCTTCGGGGCCCAAATCAATGATCCAATCAGCACATTTCACCACGTCCAAGTTGTGTTCGATACACAATACCGTATTTCCTTGTCCAATCAGCGCATCAAATGACTTCATCAACTTCTTGATATCATGAAAATGCAGTCCCGTTGTTGGTTCATCGAAAATAAACAGAGTTCCACCATCCTTGTTGGGGCTTGCTTTGCTCAAGAAAAAAGCAAGTTTCACGCGTTGTGCTTCACCTCCACTCAAAGTATTCGAACCCTGTCCGAGTTTTACGTATCCCAACCCCACGTCCTGCAGCGGCTTTATACGTTCCTTGACCGATTTTACATCGGCAAAGAAATCCATCGCCTCGTCCACTGTCATGTCGAGAACCTCAAAGATGTTTTTCCCGTTGTATTCTACTTCGAGTACTTCTTTTTTGTATCGATGACCACCGCAAGATTCACATTCTAACTTGATGTCTGCCATGAATTGCATCTCGATGACCGTTTCGCCTTCTCCCTGACAAACATCGCACCGGCCTCCATCCACGTTGAAAGAAAAGTGTGATGGCTTGAATCCGTTGAATTTGGATGTTGGTGTATTGGCAAACAAATCCCTTATTTCATCAAATGCTTTTACATAAGTCACAGGGTTGCTGCGACTGCTCTTTCCGATGGGATTTTGGTCCACCAATTCGATGGATTTGACCAAGGAAACCGCCCCTGACAACTTCTTGAATTTACCAGGCTTCGTTGTGCTAAACAGTCCAAGTTCCCTACTCATCGCAGGAAACAATACTTGCTTGATCAATGTGGTCTTCCCAGATCCTGAAACCCCCGTTACCGCTGTAAATGACTCCAGCGGGAACTTACAGGTCACGTGCTTCAAGTTGTTTGCCGTTACGTCTTCAATTTCAATGAAATGTGGCGATTTGCGTCGGTTTTTGGGAACATCAATCATTTCCTCGCCCGACAAATATTTGCCCGTTAAACTGTCGGCACAGTGTTGAATTCCCTGAAACTCTCCTTGGTAAAGCAAATGACCTCCCAATGTGCCTGCATGGGGACCAATGTCGATAAGGTTTTCCGCATTTCGCATGATATCTTCATCGTGCTCAACCACAATGACGGTGTTGCCTTCTTTTTGCAATGCCTTTAATACAGAAATCAGTCGCTCAGTATCCCGTGAATGTAAGCCAATGCTGGGTTCGTCCAGTATATACATCGACCCTGTAAGGTTAGACCCCAATGAAGTGGCGAGGTTGATACGCTGACTCTCACCCCCACTGAGTGTATTGCTAAGGCGATTCAAAGAAAGGTAGCCGAGTCCTACATCGCTCAGAAACTGCAGTCTACCTTGAATTTCATCCACAATGCGTTCGGCTATGGCTGTATCCGTGGCGTTCAACTGTAACGATTTAACGTAGTCCAATGCACTATCCACTTCCATCAACAAAAGCTCTTGAATACTCAGTTGATGGGGTTTTGACGATGATAACACCTTGACATATGCCGCTTCTTTCCTGAGTCGGGTACCCAAACAATCTGGGCAAGTAGTTTTACCTCTATATCGGGCCGCCAAAACGCGGTATTGTATTTTGTAGGATTTGTCTTCGATGTATTTGAAAAAATCCAGGATGCCCGGGAGCTCACGATTGCCCTCCCAAAGTAAATTCAGCTGTGCATCATCCAAATCCCTGATGGCTCTATGGATAGGAAAATCTACTTTGTTGGCGAGACGAATGAAATCATTGCGCCACTCTCCCATGGTTTCTCCTTTCCATGGTGCAACGGCCCCTTCAAATACGCTCAACGATGTATCTGGAATGACCAAGTCTCTGTCCAAACCGAGCACAGAACCAAATCCTTCACAGGTTCTACAGGCTCCATGCGGATTGTTAAAACTCAAAAAATCCTTGGTTGGAATCTCGAATTTCATCCCATCCAATTCAAATCGATTATTGAATTCAACGGATTCATTGCTTTCCATGAAGAACAAGGTGCAATTGCCTTCTCCTTCCCAAAAAGCCGTTTCACAAGCATCAAACAGACGAGATTGGAATTCTTCGTCTTCGGGTTGAATGGCCAAACGGTCCACTACCAAATAAATGGCCTGGTCCAACACAGTTTCTTCATCCAACAGTGTTTGTACTGAGAACAATTGATTTTCACACCATATGCGGCTGTATCCCTTTTGAATGAGCAGGTCCCAATCCGATTTTGAACGAACTTTTGACGGCTGCGGAGCCATGATTAATGCACGCTCACCCAATTTATTCGATTCACAAAAACGAAATACATCTTCCGATGTTTCTCGCTTCACTTCCCTACCTGAAATGGGTGAAATGGTATGTCCGGCCCGACTAAACAGGAGTTTAACATAATCGTATATTTCTGTTGATGTGGCAACAGTACTGCGCGGATTTCGGGTATTGACTTTTTGTTCGATCGCTACCGCTGGACACAAACCTTGGATATCATCTACTTGGGGCTTTTTCATTCGTCCCAAAAACTGACGCGCGTAGCTGCTTAGACTTTCCACATAACGGCGCTGTCCTTCTGCGAACAAAGTTTCAAATACCAAACTCGACTTACCACTGCCGGATACGCCCGTAACTACAGTAAATGATCCATGGTCAATGTCCACATTGACATGTTTGAGGTTGTGCTGTTGAGCATTGACAATACGGATTTTCTTATCTTGAACTGACATGGGGTTTCTCTGCGATTATTGAATGGTATCGCGTTGAATCGACGCCCCAGCACAAATGCCGCGGCCATTGGTAATATTGCTGTATATAGGGGTTGGATCCGAGAACAATCCCGATGTTTTTCGATAGTTTGCCAGAGACTGCAAATAGCGGTAATATTCATCGCTTAAGGATCGAACTTCCACCAAGTACTTATACATACTGCCTGCGCTTCCATAGCTGGTAATAAATTCAAACTTTTTGTTGCCGCCGTTAAAGGTTTTGTCATCCAATAAATAGCCCCCCAAATCGGTTTTCGCAGCACTTTGATTCAAGAAAGGATCCGTGGTGTTGGGCGCCATGATAACCCACTCTTGGGTAAAATCATCGAAACGATACAGGTTGACCTCATAGTAATTTCTCTCCTCTTGTGGATCAGCGATATAACAAGTCAAAGTTCCCGTTTCAAATCCATTTTCATCAAAACCTGTTTTGTCTTGCCATGTAGATTTTGGGGAATTCAACTTATTGGGCAATACCATGGTGCCACTGGCGGTAAAAAAATCGGGAGCACTCACCTTTACCGAGTAGGTTTGTCCGGCCACGGGCTTGAAATTGGCTACGTATTTACTCAAACCCAAATTGTAGGACAAAGTGAAGTCTTGTGCACCATCATTGACAACTACGGTGGCATTTTCGATAAAATCAGGATAGGTAGTATCGCTCATGCTGATCGTTTTGGAAACCTGAACGGAAAAGAAATCGTCACTGTTTACGAAAGAATTCACCACCAACCGCGGGGTGAATTTGATGGAACTATCGTCTAGTTCGGTATCACAAGCAGAAATACCTGCCATCATAATTAATCCTATGATCCAAAAATTCTTTTTCATTTTGTTAAAATTCTAAGCGATAAAAACCAGATGGAATAAAGACAAAGGGTGTGGTACCCATCAATTTCAAGTTTTTGTTGGCATCCAATTCCCAACGCGCATTGATGGGGTTTTGGAAGCCCAAAGCATTGTATACCTGAATACCCCAAAACTCCCTGTAACCGCGGTTGTAATATGGTTTGATTTCTTTTGTGAAGCCAACGTCAAACCGTTTGTATGTGGGCATTCGATAATTGTTTTTGCTACTAAAATCGTAGACCAATTTATTGTCTGTGGTCAAATATTGACCTGTTGGAACGGTATATACGTTTCCACTCATCAGCATCGCAGACATATTGATGGTTAACCAGGTTTGAGCTTGCCACGTGAATTGCATTTTCAATTGATGGGGTCTATCCCAGCGGTAATAAAAGGGATCCCCATCGTTGATGTATTCAAAAGTTCGCTCAGTTTTGGAGTATGTGTAACTAATCAAACCCGTGCCTGAACCCGTTTTCTTGGTGATCATTGCCTCAAATCCTTGGGCAGTACCTGTGCCTTGGACAATACTTCTTTCCCAGTAGTTTTTCACCAAGGGGTCTTCTTCAACACCGGTTAGATCCGTAATGCCATCAAACCATTTGTAATAAGTTTCTGCGGAGAATTCTACCCCCGTGGTTAGTGGGAGTATATAGGCAGCGGACAGTTGGGTTGTGCGTTGTGGGCGAAACGTTTGGCTGCTGGGAAACCAAACATCTCTTGGCAGGGTTCCATTGACACTCGACAGCTGATGTAACCCTTGGTTGGCGATAGAGAATCCCAACTGAATACGTTTTTTCCCTTCCAACAACTGACTAATAATCAATCTTGGCTCTGGCCTAAAATAGGTTTTGCTGTTGGTCACAAATGTCCATAAGCGCAGCCCAAAATTCACACTCAATCCAATGTTTGGGTGCATGTCCAATTCCCCATAATTGGCCCATTCTGCGATATTTTGCACGTTGGCCACTCCAAAAGTGGTATCGCGGTTGGCGAGATTTGTATTTTCTTGGATTCGCGACTGTCCTGGCTTGAGCGTATGAAAAGTGAAGTGACTGCCGTAACGAATGGTATGCTCCGGAGAATATACGTAGGAGAAGTCGCCGTTCAATGTGTAGTCGGTAATGGCATTTTTGAGTTCCTCACTCACTTTCGCGGTTTGGGTATTTCCTCCTTGGGTAATTGACCCATCAATGGAGAAAAGATTGCTATACATGTAGCGAGAATAACCGGTTGTAAAAGACCCAAAATGATTTGATTTGAATTCATGAGAATACCGCGTTCCAATTTGGGTATTCTGCCATGAAGTCAGCAGGTCAAAATTTAAAATGACCCGTCGGTTTAAGGAGTCTATTTCATCTGATTTTCCGGTCAAGCCGTATTTGTCGCGACCATTATAAGCCCAAAAATTCCATTGTGAGTGTTGGTCCACTTTGTAATCTACCCGGGCATTGATGTCGTGAATGTTACCAATCAACCCCGCATCTTGGCCCATGCCCAGCAGCCAATCCAAATAACTTCGTCGGATTGCCAATGCTCCAGTTACCTTACCCCGATGATCAAGCGGGCCGTTGGCTGCGATGTTTGCGGTGAGTGGATCAACATTCATTTTGCCTGTCCACTCTTTTGCAGCACCTCCATCTGTTTGAATATCAATCACCCCTCCTCCGGCACGTCCACCATATCGGGCGGGTGCCACACCTCGATAAATATCCGCCGTTTTGATGATTTCGGTATTGTAGTTGGACAAGAATCCCCAAACATGGCCGTTACCATACAGCGGCAAACCATTCATCAACAACAAATTTTGATCAGAATTACTTCCCCTTACCACGAGGCCGGAAAGTCCCTCTATCCCACCGGTCACACCTGGCAGAAACTGAAAATACTTCACCGGGTCGCTTACCGAAAGCACACTGGGTGATTGAATAATGGCTTTTTTGGTTGTTGAATAGTACGAAGGCTTCATGTTGTACAACGCCAAATACTCCGTAGCCGAGTCCAACTCACCAAAACCCACTGGACGCAAAAAGAAATTCTTATTCACCGAGGCTTGCACATCAATAACCACTTTCTGAGGCTTATAGCCCGGCGCAGCTACGATGATGGTTTTATCGCCTTGTTTAGTTCCAAACTGATAAAACCCTTGCGCATTGCTTTCAACAAATGCAAACGAGGCCGAATCAACAATGATGGCCCCCGGAATCGTCTCCAAGGTCTTTTTGTTGTACACCCATCCGGTGATTGCTGGAATTTGCCCGAAAACCGTGGCAGTGCAAAACGTAATGATTACAGCTATGAATCGAGAAAAACTCATTCTCACAAAGATACTCAATTGTCTTTGCTTTTGGGGTATGATTGCTCTATTTCCACCCCGTGTGCAGCCGCTAACACACCTTTGGCCTGAATTTGGGATTTTCTGATAGCAACCCAAACAAACACCAACCCTTCGGTCGCCTCTTTTTCGATGCGATCAAGGATATTTTCGGCGAAAGTTTCCAACAAGTTCATGGGTTGGTTACTTATTGCCAAAATCCATGATGTCAGTGTTCCATAATCAATGGTTTTCTTCAATTCATCGTTCAATGAAGATGCATCGTATTTTACCCGCACACTTACGGTAAGTCCCACTTTATTGGTCCGCTCTTCTTCATACCAACCAATGGGTGCGTGGACTTGTAATTGGTCAATAAAAATGGTTGTTAACATATTCTTGCTCTAAAAATCCCATGCAAAGAAAACAACTATGTTACATTTGTAACGGATAACTTTTATGAGTTCAGAAGAAATTTCAAGTTTGCTTTCTGCCAATCAGGGCAAAGACCGCTACGTAGCGCCAGATTTTTATGGGATTGATGATCTGCTTACAGAGGAGCAATTGTTGATTCGTTCATCTGTAAGGGATTATGTGAAGCGCGAATTGAGTCCCATCATCGAGCATTACGCGCAGAAAGCGGAATTTCCGAGACACATCGTGAAACAGCTTGGTGAAATCGGGGCATTTGGACCGCAATTGCCCGTAGAATACGGCTGTGGTGGCATGGACTACACCACCTACGGCATCATTATGCAAGAACTGGAGCGATGCGATAGTGGCGTGCGTTCTACTGCCTCAGTACAAGGTTCTTTGGTAATGTATCCCATTTACAAGTTTGGTAGCGAAGCGCAAAAGCAAAAATATTTACCCAAATTGGCGTCCGGGGAATGGTTGGGATGTTTTGGCCTTACTGAGCCCGACCATGGGTCAAATCCCGGTGGAATGACCACTCATTTTGAGGACAAAGGCGATCATTTTGTTTTGAATGGTGCAAAAATGTGGATCAGCAATGCCCCATTTGCCGATGTGGCTGTGGTTTGGGCGAAAAATGAAGCCGGCATTGTACATGGTTTGATTGTAGAACGCGGTATGGAAGGTTTCTCCACCCCCACCACCCACAACAAGTGGAGTTTACGGGCAAGTTGCACAGGGGAACTGGTTTTTGACAATGTGAAAGTACCCAAGGAGAATTTGTTGCCCGGCGTAACGGGACTAAAAGGTCCATTGACTTGTTTGAATTCTGCTCGATATGGAATTAGCTGGGGCGCCCTGGGTGCGGCCATGGATTGCTACGATACAGCAAAGCGATATGCCAAAGAACGCATCCAATTTGGAAAGCCCATAGGAGGATTCCAACTACAGCAAAAGAAATTGGCCGAAATGTTGACTGAAATCACAAAAGCACAACTTTTGGTGTGGCGATTGGGACAACTCATGGACAAAGGATTGGCGACACCTGCTCAAATTTCTATGGCAAAACGAAACAACGTGGAAATTGCTTTGGACACAGCACGTGAAGCCCGACAAATGCTCGGAGGTATGGGTATTACTGGGGAATTCCCCATCATGCGACACATGATGAATTTAGAATCTGTAGTGACTTATGAAGGTACACATGACATTCACTTGTTAATTACAGGTATGGATGTTACAGGTTTCCC
>JALQWO010000149.1 GCA_023258655.1 Bacteroidia bacterium | reverse complement strand
GCTGAATGGGCCTTTGTCCATGTGGCTTCAAATTCTGCTGTGGTTATCTTGTTTTGGATTGTGAGGGGACGCAAAACAACGATGCAATAATCGAAAGGATGGGTCATGTTCTGTTGGTTTTCAATGATCCCATGGTAGTGAATACCCTTGTAATTAATTTCAATGTCTGACACGCCATTGCACAGTCCTTTCAATATGGCAAACCCTTGCTCATTGGTCATGGTGATGCTGTGGCTGAGTTCACAGAATATTTCGGCATTTTCTGCTACTGTAAGGTTTGTGGGGGTGGATGAAAATTCGAGACTGTCTTGTGCGAAAATCTGCAAACGCAAAAAATAAGGACAATCCTTTTTCTGAGCGCTGGCAGCGAGACTAATGAGAAATGAAAGGAGAAGGTAGGTCAGTCTGCTTGCCATGCTTGTGGGATTTTTAGCGACACCATAGGATATTTTTATCCTTGCAGCATGGCCGGAAAATTAGGCTACCGCTTGCAACTGATTGGTCATCACCCGCAATTCATCGCGGTTGAGGGCGTTTTCAGAGCGTACAATGAGCGACAAGAAGTAAACGAAATTCTCTTCAGGAGTTTCGATTTCTTCGGCCAAGTCAATGTCAAACGCTTCGTTCGACTCCACGTGTTGCCATGCCAAGCGCAGTGCCCGTGTCACCAATGGGTCGTTCTCTTTCAACGCATGTTCGCGAGCCGCTTGCAAAGGGCTGATGATTTTGTCGGCGACGATGCCGCTTTTCTCTACGCTTTCGATGACGCTGTTGATTAGGTCGTTGGCTTCTTTGGTACGCATGATTGAATAAAATGCAAAGATAACGATTTTTTGGATTATTTGGGTGAGAACCGGGTGGCCAAAAATACCCCTCCCATGATGCTGAACATCAACATGGCTTTGGTTAAGGTCAGTTGGTCGGTTCCGAGTATCACCGCAATGACGGTTGCAAGCACTGGTTGCAAGTAAATATACAAGCCAGCGAGGGTAGGACCGGCCTTCTTCACGGCGTAGGAGTTTAACAGATAAACCAAGAAACTCGTAAAAACCAGGATGTAAACCACTTTGGCGCTGATACTGGGGGTGAATGTGCTGAAATTTGTGTGATATAGCGACCAGCCTCCAACGGGAAGCATATACAAAGTGCCAAAAGTAAAGGTGATTTTGTTGATGGTGATGGGTTTGTAAATGTGGGCGATTTTTTTCACGCGCACCAAATACACTGCATAGAAAAGGGCGTTGATAGCCACAAATAAATCGCCTTTGAGGGTTTGGTGATTGAAATGTGCGCCTTTGCCCACCATAAGCCAAATGCTGGCAGCAGCGGCGATGAGTGTCCCAACTACAAACCACCGCTGGGGTAATACTTTGAGACGAATATGGTCGAAAATCCCCACAAATAGTGGTGTCACCAACATCAAAACGGCGCCGTTGATGGGGTGGGTGAGTGCCAAGCCATGGAAAAACAAATACATGTTGGCGGAAGTGCCGAACAATCCACAGATGGCAAATTCCAATCCGTGTTGTTTCCAATGAATGGGATCACGGGGAATCGTGAGAGAAAATAGGTAGAACAATGCCGTTGCTGTGATTACGCGCAACATCACAAAGGCTTCCGGTGTGAGAAAGGTGGGCATGATTTGTCCTGCCCAAGAGAACAAAATCGCATAGAGTAATGAAACAAAGAATAGGGCTATGTGTACTCTCATCCCTTCCAACCTTTGGCTTTTTTGATGTTCTCGTAAGCTTGCTGTACTTTGATGAATTTGGCTTCGGCGGCTTTGATTTCAGCCTCGTCCAATCCTTGCAAACGATCGGGATGAAAACGCATCACCATTTTGCGATAGGCTTTTTTGGCTTCTTCCTCTGTAGCGGTGGTGGGAATTTCCAAGATTTGGTAATCGCTGTCGGGGGAACTAACGAACATCGCACGGATGGATAAATAATCTGGCGTGCTGATGCCCAATTGTGTTGCTATTTGTTGGATGAGATTGAGTTCGGCAGGGGAAATGTCGCCGTCGGCGCGAGAAATACGGAAAAGTACATGCACCAATTCCAACCGCGGTGAGTAGCTCATACGCATTCGCAAGTTCCGGCATACTTCGGCGAGGTTGTGCGACTCCTTGAGATAATCGCGCAAGCGCAGGAGGAGGGCTTTGGCTTCGTGCTCGCCGTAGGTGCGCACCAACATGGCTTTGACCAATTCCAGTTCACTTTTCAATACGGAGCCATCGGCATTCATGATGGCGGCAATGAGGATGAGTAGCGAATTTTTAAAGTCTACGGGCGGGTATCGATCGCTGTGGTTTTGATAGCGTGTCCGCTGTTTGTATTCTGATGATTCCTCGTCCTTTGGGCCATTGACATAGTCGATGTACATCCCAACAAGAAAGCCAATGACGGCTCCGGTTGGTCCGGAGGACATGAGGCCCAGAATGGCAGCAATGATGGAAAATTGGAATTTCAAAGGGAATTAGGGTTGCAGGAAGTTCGACAAAGTTTTGAGGCGATTACGGAGCATGATTTCTTGCATGGTCCACAGGGTAGATTCGTCGTTTGATCTTGCCCAAAACAAAGTTGTTTCCACGGTTTTGGCTTTGCCATCTCGGGTTTCCATTGAATAGGTTTCTCCCTCAGTCACCGACATGGGGTAAATCAAAATTGTCTTTTTGGGCTGAGTGGTGAACTCGTATTCAAATATTGCCACAGGGGTCTGGGCGATCACGGATTTTACCTCTTGTGGTTTGCGATTGATGGCAGCGGGCTCACCTGCTTCTCGGGCCAGGGATTTGCTCAGTTCCAAATAGCCTGCGATGAGACTTCTGTTGGCGGGAAGCACTTGATTTTGGTGGTTGAGCAATTGCAGTTGGTTGTTTTTCTGGGTTATTTGAAACGATTGTTCCGGGGCTGTGGGATAGGTGACTTTCAGTGAAGTAATTTCCTGGCTGCTTACATCTACCAGAAATACGGAACGCCAGAGTTGAATGTTGGTATTGAAGTAGGGTGTTAGGTAGCCGATAAAACCGGGGACAGTAATTTCACAGGGTCTCTCGGTGCCCGGGAAAAACATGTAGGTAGCATCTTGTGTAGGGGTGGCATATCCCACGTAAACGGTGTGAAGTTCATTGTTGCCATTGGAAAATATGGCCTTGGTGCCATTGAGGGTGATGTCTTTGATGACATTTTCTTTGGCGGCATCGGGCACGGGGCATTTTACCTGAAGTTTTGGCATTGCCCAAAAAAGCAATTGGTTTACCGAGTTGGTATCGGCGGGATAACTGTACGATTCGTTGCGCACCAACCATTTGCCATCCACTTTTTCCAGAGTCAGGTAAGGCATTTTGGGGTTGTTGGGGCTGATGGTGATTTTGTTGATTTGTTTGGGATTTTTGAGTGCGAACAGGTCGTGGGAGATGGTGGTGGTTTGGTTAAGGTTCCGCCACAGGGTGAAGAGGAGGACGATGGTAGATAGCAGTACGACGAGGGCGATTTTGGTTCGTTTTTGCATGGAGAGCAAAGGTATAACAGAATTTTGGATGGGGGGAAGTGGATTTATGGAGAATGGGATGGGGTGTTCGGGGTAAGTGGACACGAAAAATTATGTGTAAAAATTTCGCTTAGGGTTTGACAATTCGCGAATTAATACTATTTTTGCAGTCCTTTTGTGAAAGCTACCACAAATTGACGTTCTTAAACTTAAAAGCCACCATAGCTCAGCTGGTAGAGCAACTGACTTGTAATCAGTAGGTCGTTGGTTCGATCCCGACTGGTGGCTCCGGGTATAAAAGTGCACCCTAAAAAGCGCGGGAGACCGTGATTTTTATTGGGGGTATCGCATAGCGGCAATTGCGGCGGACTGTAAATCCGCTCCTTCGGGTTCAGTGGTTCGAGTCCACTTGCCCCCACTACACTTTTATACACTAATGCGGGAGTAGCTCAGTTGGTAG
>JALQWO010000148.1 GCA_023258655.1 Bacteroidia bacterium | reverse complement strand
CATCTCCGTTTCAGAGAGTTTTTCATTGGATGTTTCAGCTTTTGCCAAGCCCAACGGTGCCCTCTTTGATTTTTTCAAATGGCTCAAGGATTACAGTTTGTATTTGAGTATGTTTTTCTGCGCCCTGGAGGTGTTGCTTGGCTTGGCCATGATCATTGGCTGGAATATCCGATGGACCATTGGTATTACGGCCGCGTTGATTGTGTTTTTTACGTTTCTAACGGGGTATAGTGCTTATTTTAACAAAGTCACCGACTGTGGTTGTTTTGGCGATTTTATCAAGCTCAAACCTTGGCACTCTTTCTATAAAGATTTGGTGCTGTTGGGATTGGTGGGCGTGATGATTGCGGGCATGAAACACAATGTGCCGTGGTTCTCCAGACCCTTTGGCATCAAATTGATGGGGGTGCTCACCGTGTTAACCCTGTGGTTTGGTGTGTATTGTTATCGATATTTACCGGTTTGGGATTTTTTGCCTTACAAAGTGGGGAACAATATTTTGAAAATCATGACGGATGTCCCCAAAGGTGAAAGGGCCACAGACAGCATCGAAATTTCATGGGCCCTATACAAACCAAACGCCAAAGGTGGCATTGATTCTATCTTGTGCAGTACGGCTGATTTTGCCAAAAAAATGGAGGAGGGATATCAGTATGATGACCAAAAATCGCAAAGAAGAAAGCTCGTGATGGAAGGGTACAAGTCGCCGATTCATGATTTTGCCATCAATGATGATGCTACGGGTGCTGACATGAAAGATAGTTTCTTGCAGACGACCGAGTTTCAATTCGCTTATGTGATACCGTATTTGGAGACAGCAAATATTTCCGCGTTGGCTGAATTGAGAGAAATACTGAAATGGGCCAAATCCAATGGAGTTAGGGTCTATGGTCTCAGTGCTGTTTCGCAGGAACCTGCCTTGGAATTTGTCAAAAAACACCAACTTCCAATGAAAATGTATTCGGCTGATCAGAAGATGCTCATTACCATGGCCCGTTACAATCCAACATTATACTTTTTCAAAGGACCCGTGGTTTTGGGAAAATGGAGTGGGGCCGACCTGCCATCACTCAAACGTCTGGAGAAACTCAAGAAAAAGGCGTTGGGTGAAAAATCAGGGCTGGCAAAAGTGCTTTCCCGCATCAGAAAATCATGAGATCTCTGTTGAAAAAGTCGGGATTCTTGTTTTCCGTGCTTCTGGGCTTGGTGTTGTTCATTTTTGTGTTGTTTCAGGCGCTGCCCAATGCGGAAGAGATGCTTACCTCGCAACGGGCCGATGCCAAAACCAAACAAGCCATCGTTGCAGAGCTGGGATTGGATCAACCCTTGCATTTACAAGCTTTGTATTACTTGAATGACCTTTCTCCGGTTTCTTGCTACGACACAGCCTCTGCAAAAAGGGTGCATTTAACGGGGGTTTCATTGAAAATGGGATCTTTGGAGTGGTGGTTGAAATTTCCCTATTTGCGTACCTCATTTCAAACAAAGCAACCTGTGGGGGGGATGCTTTTTCAAGCCTTTGTGGGAACCATGATATTGGCCATGGCAGCGATGCTCATTGCTCTTGCCATTGGGATTCCATTGGGTGTTTTGGCAGCGATGCGACAAGGGAAATGGATTGATCATAGCATAGTGGGATTGTCAGCCATGGGAATTTCCATGCCAAGTTTTTTCTCTGCGATGCTATTTTCATGGTTGTTTGGATTTGTTTGGCACGAGTATACACACCTGCCCATGACCGGGAGTTTGTGGGAATTGGATGAACTGGGTGAAAACAAGATGTGGATGTGGGGTAACATGATATTGCCCGCCTTGGCTTTGGGAATCCGACCGCTCGCCGTGTTTATTCAACTGACAAGAAATACCATGGTTGAGATGCTTGCCCAAGATTTTGTACGCACGGCCAAAGCCAAAGGATTGTCGCAATGGCAAGCCACGTTCAAGCATGCGCTACCGAATGCGATGAATCCGCTCATTACCAGTGTTGGCGGGTGGTTTAGCAGTTTGCTTGCCGGTTCTTTTTTTACAGAATACATATTTCAGTGGCGCGGTTTGGGGAAAGTGACCATTGAGGCATTGCAACAATCGGACTTTCCGGTGGTGATGGGGGCGGTGTTATTCACAGCTTGTGTGTTTTTCATTTTGCATACCGTTACGGAATGGTTGTATGTTTGGATAGATCCTCGTGTACGCTATGAATAAACTCTACCTCGTTGGTTTGCCCGCCTCAGGAAAAACGACCACTGCCAAGTGGCTTGCCCAAAAGTTGGAATGGTCCTATCTGGATTTGGATGAACAAGTGGAAATCCAACTGGGGATGCGCATACCCGAGATTTTTGCTTCCATGGGCGAGGAAGCATTTCGTGAGGTAGAGGCCAAATGTTTGAGAGAAACAGCTTCATTGACCCATGTGGTGGTGGGATGCGGTGGTGGAACGGCGGCGTTTTACAACAACATGGATTGGATGAAAGCACAGGGTTTGACCGTGTTTCTGAATACTTCTTTCGATGTTTTGGTGCAGCGAATTGCGGAAAATGAGGTACAACGTCCACTGTTTCAAGGGTGTAACAAGCAAGAAATCTTGGAAAAATTGAACGAAATCGCTGAAAAGCGCCGTATTTACTATGGTTCTGCGAAAATTATTTGGAACAAGAGCGAACCAAGCGATTTTCTTTATCGCGCTGTAAATCAGTTAGTTACAATTTAATTTGAGCGGCGTTTTTGCAAATTGTTAATTTCTCGTGTAAAAGTTCATGAGGCTCGTGGAAATGCAGTACTTGACAAACTAAATCCCTTGTTTACTTTTGGAACACTAACAAAAACTAATTTTATAATCATGAACAAATCAGATTTAATTGGAAGAATGGCTAGCGATGCTGGCATCACCAAAGCTCAAGCTGCTTCTGCATTGAACAGCTTCACCACCGCTACTGCTGAAGCCTTGAAAAAAGGTGACAAAGTGATTTTGGTAGGTTTCGGAACTTTCTCTGTAAGCTCTCGCAACGCTCGTACCGGTCGCAACCCACAAACTGGTGCTGAAATCAAAATTGCTGCTAAGAAAGTGGCTAAATTCAAAGCAGGTGCTGAATTGAACGCTGGTATCTAATACTACTTTCAACAAAACCTTTGAAAACCCCGCCTTGGCGGGGTTTTTTTATGTCCATCCAATGTTGCCTACCTTTGTATTATGCATTCGTTTGCCCGACAAACATTCTTAGAAAACATGGCGCAGACCAGCCCAAACCCTTTGGCGCTTCACGTGGTTCGCGCTGAGGGCAACTATCTGTTTGATGTAAACGGCAACCGCTACCTCGATCTCATCGCGGGCATTTCTGTTTGTAACATTGGTCATCAGCATCCCAAGGTAGTTGCCGCCGTACAACAGCAGGCTGCGGAATTTATGCATGTAATGGTGTATGGCGAAACTGTGCAAACTCCCCAATCCAGTTATGCAAAACGGTTGGTTGACCTCCTTCCATCGACATTGAATTGCTGCTATTTTGTCAATTCGGGTGCCGAGGCCATAGACGGGGCCATGAAATTGGCCAAACGGGTGACCGGAAAAACCGATTTTGTTGCATTGACGGATGCTTATCATGGAAGCACCCAAGGTCCACTTAGCTTGATGAGCAACGATTATTTTAGTCAGGCCTACCGTCCGCTATTGCCTTCTGTTCATTTTCTCGACCAAAACGATTTTGCTGAAATTGATCAAATTCCCTGGGAACGAATTGCAGCAGTGGTGGTTGAAGTAATCCAATCAGAGCGCGGTGGCCAGTTGACTTCTCCCTCCTTCTTAAGGGCGTTGCGTGAAAAGTGCGATGCTCATTGTTGTTTGTTGATATTCGATGAAATTCAAACCGGTTTTGGAAGAACGGGGACATATTTTGCCTTTGAACAAACGGGGGTCGTTCCCGATGTGTTGGTGCTGGGAAAAGCGCTGGGTGGTGGAATGCCCATGGGTGCATTTGTGG
>JALQWO010000147.1 GCA_023258655.1 Bacteroidia bacterium | reverse complement strand
AGTATAATCCAAACCAATGATGCGCGTCTACTATCAGCGTCAAAATCGTGTGCAGAAAGTGCAAACGTTGTCTCAGTTGGAGACATTGGATGGATTGGTATGGATTGATTTGCAAAATCCCTCAGCGGCAGAGATCGCCGATGTAGAAGCAAATTTCGAATTCAAGTTTCAATCCAGACAGCAACAGTTAGAAATTGAGAGTTCATCTCGGTACTTCGAAACCGATGATGAGATCATCGCCAACAGCAACTTCTTGTATTTCGACCAAAAATCGGAATTGTTCCATTCCAACGCGGTGTCGTTCATTTTGCAGGACGACATTCTCTTTACCTATCGCGATGCCGATTTGAGTGCATTTTCTGATTGTGTGAAGAAAATCAAAGCCACCGGACGGTTATTCCATACGGGAAAACAGATCATGGCAACCTTGTTGGAAATGGGCGTAGATAACGACGCTGATTTGCTCGAGGGATTGGCCAAACAAGTAGCCGGGCTGTCTAAAGAACTGTCGCTCACCCAAAACCCCAACGAAACCATCATTCTGGAAATCAACCGGATGCAAGAATTAACGATGGAATTGCGACAGAACGCGGTCGATAAGCAACGCGTACTCAGTGCCATTTTAAAAAGCCGGGAGTTTGAGGGCGAAGATTACGAACGATTGCGCATTGTGATCAAAGATATTAACTCACTGATTGACCACACCAACTTCAATTTCGAGCGATTGGAGTATTTGCAAAACACTTTTTTGGGTTTGATCAACATCGAGCAGAACAAAATCATCAAGATCTTTACGGTTGCCTCGGTAATTTTCATGCCACCCACGCTCATCGCCAGCATTTATGGCATGAACTTCGAATTCATTGACGCGTTCAAATGGAAATACGGCTTCGCCTTCTCCATCGCATTGATGATGTTATCGTCGCTCAGCACCCTATACTTCTTCCGCCGCCGCAAGTGGTTGTAAAACGAAATCCGCAGCAGATTGTGTAGCGACTCGCTCATACTTATTGGGTGAGGGGGTGAATTTTATCCAATGTTTCTTTTTGAATTTCATTTTCCAGCTCAATGTCGTAGTCAATTTGCAATTGAATCCAGAAGTGAGCAGAATTTCCAAAAAACTTGGAAAATCTCAAAGCGGTATCAACCGACACCCTTCTTTTACCAGCCACTATTTGACTTATCCGTGTTTGTGGAATGAATGTCGCTTTGGCCAAGCGATACGCTGAAATTCCAAGTGCATCCAAAAACTCGATTTTCAGCACTTCCCCAGGATGTACGTTCTGTATTTTTTCCATTTCAGTGATAATCTACAATTTCCACGTCGTGAGGACTGTCATTTTCCCAATAAAACAACAATCGCCATTTCTTGTTGATTCGAATGCTGTGATAGCCCTCAAGGTTCCCCGATAATTTCTCGAGGTGATTGCCAGGCGGGACTCTCAAATCATTCAAATTCAGAGCAGCATTTAGCATTCGTAATTTCCTCCTAGCCACAGATTGGATTTCGGCAGGAAATTTGGTCGATGTAAAACCGTTCCAAATCAACTCTGTATCGCTGCAAGTAAAATTCACTATCATGATTCACAATACTCACCATTCGCGATACTATCGTCAAAGATAAGTAAATTATTTTCAATCAAAAATACAGAGCCAAATTTCCCTAAGAAAACTATTGGCAACAATGGCAACACAACTTTTCTCTGTGGCAAAAATCGCAAGTGGTTGTAAAACCAAACGCTAAAAGAGTTGTTACCTCTGAGTGCAACGAAAATTACGGATGTTCGGCTTCGCATGCGCTGCGCTATTGAGCTTGGCCGCAGCAACACCGCAAGACTGGATCAACATTCGTTCGCTATACCGACAAGCGCTCAGCGCCGAAAATGCGTTGAATGATTTTAGTTCAAAATCGAAATCATTTGCCAATGCCGATCCTCTAGCCAAAGCCTATTACGGCACGGCCCTCGCCCTCCGGGCTCGGGCCTCCATCTCCCCTACCACCAAACTCTCCCTGGCCAATCAAGCCCAAGAACAACTCAATACCGCCGCCGCCCTGCAGCCCAAAAATTTGGAAATACGCTTCCTGAGATACTCCTTCGAATATGGTACCCCGTCGTTCCTGAATATGAAGAAACATATGCTGTCCGACAAACCCCTGGCCCTTCAATTCGCCAAGAATCCATCGCCCATCAAAGACATCGCCATCGCCTTTTTTAACGATTGCGATCAACTCAGCGAAGCCGAAAAATCAGCGTTGCGCTGACTCGTCCAACACCCAATTAACCCTCTATCGCAGCAATTCCCGGCAACACCTTGCCCTCGAAATACTCCAACAACGCGCCGCCGCCTGTGCTCACATAACTCACCTTGTCGTCGAACCCAAACTGATACACGGCCGCCGCACTGTCGCCGCCCCCAATCAGACTGAATGCCCCAGAAACTGTAGCATCCGCCACTGACTGAGCCACCGTTTTGGTACCACGCTCAAACGCCGACATTTCAAACACGCCCATCGGACCGTTCCACAAAATGGTTTTGCTGTTCAACAACACCTCCCGGAACGCATCACAAGCCTGGGCCCCAATGTCCAACCCCATCCAACCGCTGGGAATTTGATCGCTCGCGCAATTCTGGGTGTTGGCATCCGCCGCAAACTTATCCGCGATGGTAGAATCCACCGGCAAATGAATTTTCACGCCTTTGGCTTCCGCCTTCTTCAAGATTTCTACGCAGGTTTCCAATCGATCGGCTTCACACAAACTGTTCCCGATTTCACCACCCTGCGCCTTAAAAAATGTATACGCCATCCCGCCACCAATGATGATGTGGTCGGCCGTATTTAGCAAATTCTCTACGATCAAAATTTTATCGCTCACCTTCGCACCACCCACAATCGCCGTAAACGGACGTTGGGGCGCCTTCATTACCTGATTGGCATTGGCCACTTCCTTGGCCATCAAATAGCCAAACGCTTTTCTACCCGCGAAGAAATCCGCGATAATCGCCGTACTCGCATGCGCGCGGTGCGCCGTACCAAACGCGTCATTCACATAAAACGTCCCCAAGGACGCCAACTTCGCCGCAAATTCACGATCTCCCTTCTCCTCCTCCTTGTAAAAACGCAAATTTTCTAGCAACAGGACTTCACCGGCTTGCAAACTGCTCGACAAATGGGCTGCTTCTTCTCCGATGCAGTCCGAGGCGAAGCGAACATTCGTGCCAACCAAACCCGATAAGTGAGACACCAAATGTTTCAACGAGTATTTTTCGGTCGGACCTTCTTTCGGACGTCCCAAATGGCTCATCAAAATCACCGATCCGCCATCGCCGAGAATTTTTTGAATGGTTGGCAATGCCGCCCTCATCCGAGAATCATCGGTTATGTTGAATTCAGCATCCAAAGGCACGTTAAAATCCACGCGGACCAACACGCGCTCTCCAGCAAAATCAATAGTCTCAACAGTATTCATGGTTTGATAGGTTTTGGGTTTTATGGGGTTATAATAATTTCTTTAACAAGGCACTCATCGACACTTCCGCTTGCAGCAATGCGCCCAACTCACTAATTTTTACACGCTTTTGCTCCATGGTATCGCGATATCTCACGGTCACATCTTGATTGGCCAAACTGTCGTGATCCACCGTAATACAAAACGGCGTCCCGATGGCATCCATGCGTCTGTAGCGCTTTCCGATACTGTCTTTGTCCTCGATGTATACATTGTAATCGATACGCAACTCGTTGTAAATCTGCTCTGCCAATTCAGGCAAACCATCCTTTTTCACCAAAGGCAAAATGGCCGCTTTCACCGGGGCGATGGCCGGATGCAGTTTCAACACGGTGCGGGTATCTCCATCCACTGCCTCCTCGGCGAATGCCTCACACAAGGTCAACAAGAACAATCGATCCAAACCAATCGAGGTCTCCACCACATAAGGTACAAAACTCTCGTTCGATTCGGGATCAAAGTATCTCAAC
>JALQWO010000146.1 GCA_023258655.1 Bacteroidia bacterium | reverse complement strand
CCTTCCTTAATATCACCTGCCGAATCCTTTTCACTTTGTTTTCGAAAACGACCAAACATTGTTGAGAGGAATAAAAAAACAACCAAGGGCATCAACGACCAGTTCGCCATCAAAATCACCACAAACGCCATAATCCAAGCCATGACTGCCCCTGTATGACTCAATAAACCTTGAGAGAACAATACATAAGCCGCAACGAAGGAAATCAACAAATACAACAATGTAAATCCACCACCAACCAAAAAAATCATGTGGGGTTCACCCAACAAACCCATACCCAAAGCGCCGGCAAACAACCAAACCGCAACTACAACAAACAGGTTATCCGTGCCCTTATCTGATACCAACTCCACCATTGCCACAAACACACTCATTGCCATAATTTGCGGCCAAAGCCATTTCCATCCAAACCCTCTTGGCAGTCCCAACAAAAATGTGTCCGCATTGGAAATGACAATTGCACTCACAAAAAAGGTCACAACCGTAAAAATCAAAAATCCGAACCAGGTTTTTCTCTCTTTTTCCAGAGGAAAAATCCAAAAGGACATCCCCCGGTCGGACAAGCGTCTAAGCGTAAACTCTCGCCCCAACAGTCCAGCCAATCCGTCAGCAAATGCCAACACCAACAATGACCATCCGTTCATCCATCGCAGCAATGGTACGTATTCCTCAGAAAAACCCGGAATACAATATGGCAATGACGTCAGCACAGAAAAAGACAATGAAAAATAGAGCATCCCCCAGGGTTTCCGTCTTGTTCCATCAATGTCAGCATCCTCAAACCATCCTTTGTTGATGGTAAATACCAATAATACACTTGCTACCCAGCCCACCATCGGCAGCCTTGGACTGGAAATATACATCGCGGAAAGTGCCGCAATAAAAATAACCAAAATATGTAAGCACTTTCTGAGGACAAACCTCCATTTAGGTCGCTTTTTTTCCAACCAAATTGCCAAACCCAAGGCCGTTAAAACCAAGGCCATTGAATACCACAAACTCAGATTGGCGATATGCATCTATCAAAGTAACGCAAATATGTTTGATTGGTTGTTACTTTGAAACATGGTTTCACTGATCTGGCGATTTTCGCGTCCCCACACACTCATTGGAACCAGTATTAGTATCACCTCCATTCTTTTTTTGCTGATTTTTTGCACCCCAAATCTACCAACAGGGGGCCTAGAAATATTGACAAAAACTCTGGGATCACAAGAGAAATTAACCAAAGTTGTTGGTTTTCTGCCCGTTGCCTATGCCGCTATTTCTGGTTTCGCATCAATACTACTTCCAACACTCATTGTTTGCTTGGCATGTAATATTTTCATCACCGGACTAAACCAAATCGTAGATATCGATCTCGATAAAATTAACAAACCCAACCTGCCCCTCGCCTCCGGTGAGCTGTCTGTAAAACACGGTCAACTAATTGTGTTGATTTCCGCAGCCATTGCCATTGTGGGTTCTTGGTTGATTCAGCCTTTTTTGGGGATGTTAATTTCCGTCATTGCTCTCATCGGCGCCATGTATTCGTTGCCACCCATTCAATTCAAAAGGCACCATCTCTGGGCAGCTTCTGCTATCGCACTTGTGAGAGGTCCCCTCATCAACATAGGTATTGCCATTCATTTTGCAACAATACTCTTTGGATGGCCACTGATTGAATTACCCTGGTTAACACCGTTGGTCATATTTATCACGGCTTTCAGCTTGGGTATTGCTTGGTTCAAGGACATCCCTGACACACAAGGCGATCAAATTCATGGGTTCAAAACATTGGCTGTTGTATGGAGCAGAAAATCCGCATTTTTTGCAGGAAAATGGTTGGTGGGTTTGGCTTATTTGGCTCTGAGCACTTATTGGTTCTTTGTGGATGTGCATGTTGTGGCAGCAATGTCGCACCTGTTGCTATTTCTCCTATTTTGGACTCAATCATCCAAAATTCGTTGGGAGTTGGATAGCAGTGTCAAACGTTTTTATCTGTTTTACTGGGGATTGTTCTTCTTGGAGTACTTGATTTTGCCCTTTCTCCTGGCTTAATCCAAAGTTTTTTTAAGATAATGGCAATTCGTGGAAAAGTAAGCGCCTTTTCCCGATTCGATGCCCTAAATTTGTACAATTTTTGGAATCATGCCAAAGGACCCCTCAATCAAACACGTACTCATCATCGGCAGTGGGCCGATTATTATCGGACAAGCTTGCGAATTTGACTATTCCGGATCGCAGGCAGCCCGCAGTATCCGCGAAGAAGGCATCAAAGTTTCGCTGATCAACAGCAACCCAGCCACCATCATGACGGATAAAATGAATGCCGATCATGTGTATCTCCAGCCATTGACCCCTGAGAGCATTGAAAAAATCTTACAAGAACAGGACATTGACGCTGTACTTCCCACCATGGGCGGTCAAACAGCCTTAAACCTGGCGAAAGAGTGCGATGAATTGGGAATTTGGGAGAAATACAACTGTCGAATTATCGGTGTAAACATCCCTGCCATTGACAAAATGGAAGACCGCGAGAAGTTCCGCCAATTGATGGTTGAATTGGGCGTGGGTGTAGCCAAAAGTCAAATTGCCAATAGTTTCCTAGAAGGAAAAGAAATCGCCCAACGCATTGGTTTTCCTTTGGTTATTCGTCCGAGTTACACCTTGGGAGGAACTGGCGGTGCTATCGTGTACAAAAAAGAAGAATTTGATCGCGCATTACAATATGGTCTCGAATCTAGTCCAGTCCACGAAGTTTTGGTTGAGCAAGCGGTTTTGGGTTGGAAAGAATACGAATTTGAACTCTTGCGCGACTCCAAAGATGACATTGCCGTAATCTGTACAATTGAAAATTTCGACCCAATGGGTATCCATACGGGTGATTCTATCACAGTTGCGCCGGCCATGACTTTGAGTGATACCGCCTTCCAGCGCATGCGCGATATGGCTTTCAAAATGATGCGCAGCATGGGTGTATTCGCCGGTGGGTGTAACGTCCAATTCAGTGTAAACCCCGTTGATGAGGAGATTATTGCCATCGAGATCAATCCCCGCGTGAGCCGAAGTTCAGCGCTCGCATCCAAAGCCACTGGCTACCCTATCGCAAAAATTGCCGCGAAGTTGGCGATTGGATACTACCTCGATGAGTTAAAAAATCCGGTGACCAAAACAACCAGTGCGTTTTTTGAACCGGCCCTGGACTATGTGATCGTCAAGATTCCACGCTTCAACTTTGACAAATTCCACGGAGCAGAAACCCGACTGGGATTCCAGATGAAATCGGTGGGAGAAGTGATGGCCATCGGTCGCAGTTTCCAAGAAGCCCTGCAAAAAGCCTGTCAAAGTTTGGAAATTTCGCGACATGGATTGGGTGCCGATGGAAACAAAGTGAGTCGCAACTTGGAAGAGCTTGTCCATGGCATGGAACACGCCAGTTGGAATCGCGTTTTCCAGGTAAAAGATGCCCTGGCTTTGGGCGTTCCTATCAGCAGCGTTCAGAAAATTACCCGCATCGATCGCTGGTTCTTGGAACAAATTGCTGACTTAGTAAAAACAGAAACGGAAATCCGCAGATATAACCCAGAGAATATTCCCGCTGCTTTGCTCAAAATCGCCAAGGAAAAAGGATATAGCGACGAACAAATTGCTTGGTTGATGGGTGGTAATACCACAGCCGATCAAGTTTGCGACAAACGTATGTCATTGGGTATCCGTCGCGTCTACAAAATGGTAGATACTTGTAGTGCTGAATTCCCAAGTCCAACAAACTATTTCTACTCAACATTTGATGGCGAAAACGAAAGTATCGTTAGCGATAAAAAGAAAATTTTCGTTTTAGGCAGCGGACCAAATCGCATCGGTCAAGGAATTGAATTTGATTACAGCTGCGTGCATGGCATCATGGCTGCGAGAGAAGCTGGCTACGAAGCCATCATGATCAACTGTAACCCAGAGACGGTGAGTACCGACTTTGACATGGCCGACAAACTGTATTTCGAACCTGTTTATTGGG
>JALQWO010000145.1 GCA_023258655.1 Bacteroidia bacterium | reverse complement strand
TGTGCGAGAGTTCCGTTTTCTGAAGTAACATAAGTAGTAACATCAAATTGATCTATTGGAAGACCTTTTAAGACTGTGGTCCAATCGGGTAATTTTGGATTGGAGATGAGATGAAATCTTGAAACTAGGCGTTTCAGCGCGGAATTAATGGCAAGTTGAATGCCTTTGTTGAAACTGAAACGATCATCCGTTGAGTCCGCCTCAATGTATAAAAAAATGTTGTTGAGACCTTCGGATATTGGTCCAATAGGAAGGGGCCTATTGGGTTGAATGGAGAATGATTTTCCATTGATGTCACCACCGAGGGCAATGAATGAGTGGATATTTCGGTGGCTGACGTAAAATCTCGAATCCAAAATGATGGAGTGTACATTGGAAGATATATTCTGAACCATCGGAACGAAACAGAAAGCATCGGCTTGTTTGAAATCAGTCACATTCCAAGGCCCTTTCTTTATCAAGAAACCGCTGTCAGTATCATAGTTGTATTGTCCTTTTAACCAAAACGAATCACTCAATGATTCATATCGGTAATCCACAAGTAGTAGGGGCAAAATGCCCTTGTTCAAGTATTCGATTGACCACTTTAGCAAACTATCCCAATGCGGTACATTGTGTGCTGTTGCCCTCTGGCTATATTGCATAATACGCACTAATTCCTCCACTTGATCGAGTTGTTCAGCACCTCCTGTGTTCATTCCGTTGAATTTACTCGGGTTTATTTGGGGTGCAGCGAGATCAATGGTTTTGGGTGAATTGTTCTTTCCCAATTGGAGACCATGAAAGAAATGTTGGTATTGACTGAGGTAGTCTTGACAGAATGATGCTTTGAAAATGCCAAAGCAAAGTGCGAAGAATAAAATGGTATTTTTCATGCGAAGGCCCTCCAATGGTTAGATGGAAAAATGTAGCCAAACAACTCACGCCGCACGGGCAAATTCCAGGGTGATGTTGAGGGATTTATGCTGAAGGGCTGGTGTTTGTCTACCTCCGTGTAAATGCATGGATCATAGGGGTTATACCGATTCCATGTGATTGATTCGTACATCTGTTTTTCCATAATTCATATCGTTTAATGTTCGATACAAAGTTTGGTTTCAGCCCATGCCTATGCTCGTCGTTTATTGCCAAAAGCAACCCTGTCGAAAAAAATATTTTGCGTTTTTCGCAAATTCTTTGGGTGATGTAGCAAAAAAAATTGTGTTAGTGCAAAACATTAATAAATACAGTTATGCGTATGATTCAAACATTTACTCAACTATTACATCAGAAAACAAAACAAAAGGGAATGAAAACGGCCACCATTGTGGCAGACGTATTGTGTATTTCTCAAGATGCAGCGTACAGAAGAATTCGAAATCCCGAATCATTTCGTGCAGATGAGCTCATGAAATTGGCCAAGGAATTTGAAATTGATTTGAACACGATGATTCATATCGGAAAGAACTGGTTTCAGGGAGAATTCCGATTAATTGACAGGGATTACACCCCCCATCATTACTATCGGGATATCAATTTGTATTTGGAAAAAGCGATAGAAAGACCCAACAGTTTGATTGTGTATGGGGCACAAGAAATCCCAATGTTCTATCGTTTTTGGTTTCCAGCGTTTGCCGCATTTAAAGCGTTTGTTTGGCAGCGCGATTTTTTGAATGATTACCGATTGCGATCTGCACAATTTAGTGCATCGTTGATGCCAGAAGAGCGGGGTTTTGAACGTTTAAGTGAAAATTATATGCAAATAGCCAGTGAGGAAGTATGGTGTTATGAGACATTGTTTTCTACGCTCTATCAAATACATCATTACAAGGAATGTGGCCTTTTTGCATCGGAAAATGAGTATCGCGCGGTATTGGATGAATATGATTTTTTGGTAGACCATATACTTTCACAGGCAGAGCGGGGCAAAAAATTGCATCCTTACTTACCGCATGTGGAAGGTGGAGAGTATCGATTGTATTTTTCTCCTTTGGTGAGTCCGGATAACACATTTATTATCAAGACAATACGCGATAACATTGCGTTCGTAAATTCTCAAAGAAATGGCGTTTTAATCAGCGATTGTGAATATTGGGTAAATACAACGAACAGTTGGCTTGAAACCTGCAAAAACAATGGAACCCTACTCAGTATTACAGGGGCTGGTCCCCGAAATCGGTTGTTCAGACAAGAATATGCAGCCAAGAAGCGATTGTTGGGTTTGACCGAGCGATAAAAACGGCTTGTCTGGATAGGGTGAAGGTGTAGAGGTTGTTATTGGTTTAACAACAGCGAGATGGGTTTGCGATTGATTTCGTAGACCTATCTTTGCTTTATGACAGTGGGAAAATTGTATTTGGTACCGACGCCCATTGGGAACCTGGGCGATATGACTTATCGCGCAGTGGAGGTGTTGAATGCAGTGAGTAAAATTTTGGCGGAAGACACGCGCACAACGCGGGTTTTGTTGAATCACTATCAGATTCAGACGCGACTAGAGAGCTTCCATCAGCACAACGAACATGGCAAGTTATCGTCCATCATTCAAGAATTGGCGGGCGGTGCGCACATCGCTCAGGTGAGTGATGCGGGAACTCCTGGCATTTCGGATCCAGGATTTTTATTGGCGCGGGCGTGTGTTGAAGTAGGCATTCCCTTTGAGGTTTTACCGGGCGCTACGGCGTTTGTTCCGGCTTTGGTGAAGAGCGGTTTTGCGTTGCATCAGTTTCGGTTTGAAGGATTTTTACCGCAGAAGAAAGGCCGACAAACCCGGATTTTGGCCTTAGCAGAGAATCCAGATACCACGGCATTTTACGAGAGTCCACACAAAATTTTGAAGACGTTGGAGCAATTGAAGGAGGCGTGTGCACTCCAGCGCCGAATCAGCGTGTCGAGGGAACTGTCGAAGAAGTTTGAGGAAACGGTGAACGGCAGCATTTCAGAGGTGTTGGCTCATTTTCAAAAACACGCACCCAAAGGAGAATTTGTGGTGGTTTTGGAGGGGTGCAATGCCAAAGCGGGCGAGCTCGAAGCGGAGGAAGATTAATATGAAACGGTTTACAGAAATTGGATACGGGAATAGGACCATGGATGTAGCGATTTTTACCAGAAAGACTCGATAATAACCGGCATCCTTTGGAACTAGGGCAACAGAACAAACAATGCAACAAGAATTTTCAAATAAGCGGATAATTTCTACGGGGTGGTTGGTGATACTGCCTTCGATTTTGTTTGGGTTGGCCTGGGAGCCGATGCCTTTCACGCCCCTTGTTTTCTTGGCGTTTGCGCCGTTGTTGTTGTTGGCCCATCGTGCCCGCAAGATGGGTGGATGGAGCCATTTCGGTTTGGTATTTTTATCGCTCTTGCTTTGGAACATCACCACCACTTGGTGGGTATGGTTTGCGTCTGAGGTAGGCGCGGTGGCGATGTTGCTCATGAACTCTTTTTTCATGTATTTGCCGTTTGGTTTATGGCGGATGTGTCAGCGATTGTTGCCTAGAAAATGGCAGTTTCGGTGGCGTTGGGACTATGTTTTTGTGGCGATTTGGTTGTTGTATGAATTTGCGCACCATCGCTGGGATTTGTCGTGGCCGTGGTTGTGTTTGGGCAACGCGTTTAGCGGGATGACTTGGTATGTGCAGTGGTACGAATACACCGGCACATTGGGTGGTTCGGCGTTGATATTGTTGGTGAATGTGTGGGTTTATCGGGCGGCTTTGCTTTGGCGAACAGGCGTTGATCGTTTGGATGAAGGTGGGTTGGAAGTGCCCCTTTTTTGGTATGAACGGCCCGGGTCCAAAGCGGGTGTGGGATCGGTGATTCCTTTTTGGAAACGCAGGAGGTTGAAGCCATTATTGACGGCGGCGCTTTGCGTGTTTTTTATGGGTTTTGTGTCCTTTTTGGTGGGATTTTTAACCACCTACGAAGATTCTGACAGTAAGGGCTATTGGGTGGCGGCGATACAGCCGAATTACGACACGTATGAGGAGAAGTTTGTGTTGGATCCGATGCAGATGGTGCGGGAGATGCAGGCTA
>JALQWO010000144.1 GCA_023258655.1 Bacteroidia bacterium | reverse complement strand
TGGGTTAGTCACAAATTTCTTATCCCAAATATTGTCATTCTCCTGCTGCAATGTCCAACGGTCAGCGATTTCGCCTTCCAAGAAACGGGTATCACCTGGATCCACGATTTCCATTTTCTGCATCATCTGACGTACAATTACCTCAATGTGCTTGTCGTTGATGGTTACACCCTGCAAACGATATACCTCTTGGATACCATTCAGTACATAACGCTGTACAGAAGCAGGACCTTCAATGCGCAAGATATCTTGTGGCGTAATCGCACCATCGCTCAAAGGCTGACCGGCTCTCACGTAGTCGCCATCGTGCACCAAAATGTGCTTAGACAAAGGCACCTGATAGTGCTTCACCTCTTCATCTTTGGATGTGATGATAATTTCCTGGTTACCGCGTTTTGATACACCATAAGTTACCACACCATCGATTTCCGCAACTACTGCAGGATTTGATGGGTTACGTGCTTCAAACAATTCGGTTACACGGGGAAGACCACCGGTGATATCTCGTGTACGGGTTGCAGAACGTGGAATTTTCGCCAACACATCTCCACCTTTAACGGTGTTGCCATTCTTGGCCACCAAAATGGCGCCAGTAGGCATGTTGAAGATTTTCACCACATCGTCGCTGCCCTCTACGCGGAATTGAGGCACCTTGGTTTTGTCGCGGCTTTCTACGATCACCAATTCTGACAAACCGGTTTGCTCATCCCCTTCCTCACGCATATTCACACCTTCAATGATATTTTCGTAAGAAACTTTACCATCGATATCTGAAACGATCAACGTGTTGAAAGGATCCCATGTGCACATCACATCGCCCTTCTTCACTTTCTGACCTTCTTTCACCATCAATACAGCACCGTAAGGGATATTGTAACTGGTAATCACGGTCTTGGTCTTAGGATCCAATACACGTACTTCGCCAGAACGACCCAATACGATTTCTGAGTTTTTCGCCTCGCCATTTTCGTCGGTTTCTACCTTGGTAACCGTACGCATACCATCGAAACTGATGGTACCATCGTATTTGGTTGTCAATGTGTTTTCCGCCGCAATGTTCAACGCCGCACCACCCGTGTGGAAAGTACGCAGTGTCAACTGGGTTCCTGGTTCACCGATAGACTGTGCAGCAATTACACCCACAGCTTCTCCCGCTTGAACCATTCTACCGGTAGACAAGTTACGACCATAACAAGCAGCACAAACACCATTCAACGTTTCACAGGTCAACACCGAACGGATTTCCAATTCTTCGATACCTGCTTCTTCAATGGCCGTTGAGATTTCCTCGGTCAATTCCTGACCTCCGGCAACGATCAACGCACCGGTTGAAGGATGGTACACATCGTCCAGCGCAGTTCTACCCAAAATACGCTCATACAGGGGCTCCGTGATTTCGTCGTTGTTCATCAACGCCGTCATCGCAATACCGCGCAACGTTCCGCAATCAGGCTCGGTAATTACTACGTCCTGAGCAACATCATGCAAACGACGGGTCAAATAACCTGCATCCGCAGTTTTCAATGCCGTATCTGCAAGACCTTTACGTGCACCGTGTGTTGACACGAAGTATTCCAATACGTTCAAACCTTCTTTGAAGTTTGAAATAATGGGGTTTTCAATGGTATCTCCACCTGAGTTTCCGGTGTTTTTCTGGGGCTTAGCCATCAAACCACGCATACCGCCCAACTGACGAATTTGTTCTTTAGAACCACGTGCTCCAGAATCCAACATCATGTAAATGGGGTTGAATCCTTGGTCTTCGTTTTGCAAATCGTTGATCAGTACACGCGCCAATTGGTTGTTTACACGTGTCCACAAGTCGATCACCTGGTTATAACGCTCGTTGTTGGTGATGAATCCCATATCGGCATTCGATTGAATCTCCAATACTTCTTCCATCGCCTTGTTTACCAACTGCTCTTTTTCAACGGGGATTTTTACATAGCTAAGGTTAAAGCTCAATCCGCCTTTGAATGCGTAGTGGAAACCAAGGTTTTTGATGTTATCCAAGAATTCAGCTGCTTTTGCCACACCACTCAAACGAATGATGTTTGTGATGATATCACGCAGGTTTTTCTTCTTCAACAACTCGTTGATATAACCAACCTCACGGGGAACTACTTGGTTGAAGATGATACGACCGATGGTAGTATCGATGATCTTCTCTACCAGTTCGCCATTTTCGAGTACAGTGGCCTTACACTTCACTTTTGAGTGGAGTTCAGCGCGACCTTCATTGTAAGCGATGATGGCTTCTTCAGCACCGTAGAATGTCAAACCCTCACCCTTCACAGGACGTTCAGCGGTAGATTTGCGCTCTTTGGTGATATAATAAAGACCCAAGATCATATCCTGAGAAGGCACGGTAATTGGGGCGCCGTTCGCGGGGTTCAAAATGTTGTGCGATGCCAACATCAACAACTGAGCTTCCGCTACAGCCGCGTTGCCCAAAGGCACGTGAACCGCCATCTGGTCACCGTCAAAATCCGCGTTAAATCCAGAACAAACCAAGGGGTGCAATTGAATTGCTTTTCCCTCGACCAACTTGGGTTGGAAAGCCTGGATACCCAATCGGTGAAGCGTAGGAGCACGGTTCAACAATACAGGGTGTCCTTTCAAAATATTTTCCAAGATATCCCAAATCACCGGATCTTTTTTCTCTACGATTTTCTTCGCAGTTTTTACGGTTTTTACGATACCTCTCTCAATTAATTTGCGAATGATAAACGGTTTGAACAATTCGGCGGCCATATTCTTTGGCAATCCACACTCGTTCAATTTGAGTGTAGGACCAACCACGATTACGGAACGACCAGAATAGTCAACACGCTTACCCAACAAGTTTTGACGGAAACGACCTTGCTTACCTTTCAGCATATCGCTCAAAGATTTCAAAGGACGGTTACCCTCACTCTTCACCGCGCTGGCACGACGGGTGTTATCCAACAAGGAATCCACCGCCTCTTGCAACATACGCTTCTCGTTACGCAAGATTACCTCAGGGGCTTTGATTTCCACCAAGCGCTTCAAACGGTTGTTACGAATGATCACGCGACGATACAAATCGTTCAAATCAGAGGTTGCAAAACGTCCACCATCCAATGGCACCAATGGGCGCAATTCGGGTGGAATAACGGGCAACATCTTCATGATCATCCACTCAGGACGGTTTTCACCAGTCAACTGAGCACCGCGGAAGCTTTCGATTACCTTCAAACGCTTCAACGCCTCTTGCTTACGCTGTTGTGAAGTTTCTGTGGCTGCTTGGTTTCTCAAATCATAGCTCAAGGTGTCCAAATTCACACGCTTCAACAATTCTTCGAGGGCCTCTGCACCCATCATGGCTACGAATTTGTTGGGATCTGAATTCTCCAACATTTGGTTTTCTTTTGGCAAAGAATCCAAAATGTCGAGGTATTCCTCCTCTGTCAACAAATCCAAATAGTTTACGTTACTCGCAGCACCGGTTTGAACAACCACATAGCGCTCATAGTAGATAACCATGTCCAATTTCTTGGTTGGGATACCCAATAAGTAACCGATTTTGTTTGGCAATGAACGGAAGTACCAAATGTGGGCTACAGGAACCACCAAATTGATGTGTCCCATGCGCTCACGGCGTACTTTCTTTTCAGTAACCTCAACACCGCAACGGTCACAAACAATACCCTTGTAACGGATACGCTTGTATTTTCCGCAATGACATTCGTAATCCTTGATAGGACCGAAGATGCGTTCGCAGAACAATCCACCCATTTCAGGCTTGTAACTGCGGTAGTTGATGGTTTCAGGTTTGGTTACCTCACCAAAACTGCGACGTAATATGTTTTCAGGAGAAGCAAGCGAGATACGAATCTTGCTAAAGTTACTCCCTTGTTTTTGTGTTTTCTTTTGAAGTTGCATGATTGATTTCTGGGGATTAATCCATGAATGTTACTTCCAAGCCCAAACCACGGAGCTCGTGGAGCAATACGTTGAACGACTCTGGGGTACCGATATTGGTGATATTGTCACCTTTCACG
>JALQWO010000143.1 GCA_023258655.1 Bacteroidia bacterium | reverse complement strand
CTCGCGGAGCTCACGATTTTCTCTTGGCTCGCGATTTTCGCGGTTCTCGCGATTCTCGCGGCCGTTGCGCAAATCACGGTTTTCCCGGGGCTCCCTCAACTCCCTTTGCTCTCTGGGCTCGCGGTTCTCCCTGGGTTCGCGGTTCTCTCGCGGACCTCGGCCATTTTGACCATCCATGCTTGGACGATTGTGCCGCTGTGTCCCCTCGTCACCCGTTTCTCGATGACGCTGAAAAGGTTTAGGTCCAACCGGTGATTTCCCGTCCTGCGCTGTCTCCAATTTGGCTTCCGGAGCTCCATCCGCAGCCTCATTCGCTGCTGTTTCTGCTGCTGTTTCTGCTGCTGTTTTGCGCGGACGGCGTCCACGGCGTTCAGCACTGTCAGCCACGGAAGTAGGATTGGCTGAATCCGTTGGCTCAGTGGTATTTGTTGAGGCATTCGACGCGCCATTGCTCGCTGCCATCATTTCAATGGCTGCAATGAGTTCGCCTTTTTTCATTTTGGCGGTATTGTCGATTTGAAGGTTGTCGGCAAGGGTACGCAAATCACCCACGCTCATTTTAGAGAAATCCGGTTTATCGGCCATAAAAAGTATTCGTATTCAAAAAAACTGATGCAATAAAAGTAGGGGGAATTCCAAGGTTTGCTGAAGCGCAAATCCGAACTACATCGCAATAATAAGTGAAATTTTGAAAGCAAAAAAATTATTTGCCCCAAAACATGTGCTTAACCATCGTATTGCTCGAAAAAATACTGCCTACGCGTTAATCCCATCTCCTTCAGTCGCTGACGGGCCTCCTTGCACATCACCTCCCAACCACAAACATAAACATGTACATCGCGGTGGTTTGAAATGATCTCGGCATAATGTTCGTGCACATAGCCTTGCTTCATGCTGTTTCCCATTGGCGCCCCTTTGCTCAAAGTATTTACATACTGAAATCGCGGATTGGTTTCGGCGAGCGACATCCAATCGGCATGATACAGCATATCATCAACAAATCGATTTCCCATCACCAAATAGATCGGCTCAGTATCACCATCGGCCAATCGCTGGGCAATCATTGAACGAAATGGCGCTACCCCAGTACCCGTGCAAACAAACACGGTAGGTAGCGTACGGGAATCCTGTCTCAATACAAATCCGCCTTGGGGCAAGGAAATCTCCAAAACCTCCCCCTGTTCCACCTCAAACAAAAAGGGCGTCATTTTCCCCGACGGATTGAGGGCAATGCACAACTCCAGCGTATTGGTCGTTGCAGCCACCGCATTGGCAATAGAATAACTCCTTTCAATGACTTCGCCGCGAATCTCAGCTTTGAGAATGACGAATTGGCCGGCCTCGAATGATACAGCTTCAGGCAACTGCAGTTCAAACGCTTTCACACGGGTTGAAAGTGAGCGAATAGAAGAAATCCTGGCGATCATCCCGACAAAATTAGGGCTTTAATCCCTTATCTTTGGGATATTATTGGCATGGTTAAAACAGCGATTCTCTGCATATTCCTCTTCGGCGCCCATGTGTTGAATTCAGCGCATTTGCTCATTCCCATGGATGAATCGCAGAAAAATCATTTAAAATCCTACGGACTGGCCTTTTGGTTGCTGAAACAGAACCAAGAAGTTCAATGGTTGCTCAATTACCAAGGCGGCAGTTTTATGTTTGCTTATTCGGAGGCGGCCGAGAAGGAATGCAAAGTTCGCGGCATCACCTACGAGACCATCACCGATGGATCTGCCAACGCCATCCTCACAGAAATTCAAAACCCCGCGGCCAACATGAACGCGGTAAAACTCTTGAATGCGCCCAAAATTGCTGTGTATTCTCCCAAGACCAAACAACCCTGGGATGATGCCGTAACCTTGGTGTTGACCTACGCTGAGATTCCTTACGATGTAGTGTTCGACGACGAAGTATTGGGCGGTAAATTGTTGGAATACGATTGGTTGCACTTGCACCATGAGGATTTTACCGGTCAGTTTGGCAAATTTTATTCGAGTTACCACTCCGCCCCTTGGTATGTGGCCGAGGTGGAGGAAGCCGAAACCATGGCCAAAAAACATGGCTATGCTTCGGCCCGCGAGCTGAAGCGAGCGGTGGTTTTCAAAATTCGCGACTTTATGCTGGGTGGCGGATTTTTGTTTGCCATGTGCAGCGCCACCGATACGTATGATATCGCCATGGCAGCCGCTGAGACCGATATCTGCGAATCCATGTTTGATGGTACACCGGCCGACAGTCGGGCACAAGAAAAACTGGATTACGAAAAATGCATCGCATTCAAGGACTTCACACTCATAGAAGACCCCATGTACTACGAATTTAGCAACATCGACGTTGACCCCGTGCAACGCAGGGTGAAAGAGGAAGAGGACTTGTTTACGCTGTTCGATTACTCCGCCAAGTGGGATTTGATCCCCAGCATTTTGTGTCAGAACCACACGCGCACCATCAAAGGATTTATGGGACAAACCACCGCTTATCGCAGTCAGTTGGTGAGGTCGGACGTGCTGGTAATGGGTGAAAACGCCTTGTTGAATGAAGCGAGATACATCCATGGGGAGTTGGGCAAGGGTACGTGGACATTCTTCGGAGGTCACGATCCCGAGGATTACCAGCATTTCGTGGGTGAACCGCCCACGGATTTGAACTTGCATCCCAACAGTCCCGGGTAC
The DNA here is from genome assembly GCA_023258655.1 of Bacteroidia bacterium. Classification (GTDB taxonomy): domain Bacteria; phylum Bacteroidota; class Bacteroidia; order NS11-12g; family UBA955; genus UBA955. The sequence goes on along the minus strand of JALQWO010000143.1, from coordinate 1,370 downwards.
CGGTTGATTTTGAACAACATTTTGTTTCCATCGGCCCAAAAAGCCAAGCAAAAGACATAATCCATGATTTTTTCGCGGTTCAGGGCTTCATTTTCACAGGCTCCCCGATGGTTTCAATGGGGCTGGGCGATGGTGGCGTTGGGCATTCTACTGCTGCGATTTTGGGATCTTCAGGCCTATGCATGGGGATACGATGAATTGAGCGCTGTTTTCAGGGCGATGCAGGCCAAGGATTGGCAAGCGCATTTGCACCAGGGTGTGGCGGTAGACGGACATCCAGCGGGGTTGCAGACCTTGATTTGGTTATGGGTCAAGTGGCAAGGGACAGGCTACCTCATTCCGCGAGTGTTTACTGCCATTTTCTCTTTGGGGGTTTTATGGCAGTTACATGGTATAGCGAAACGACATTTTGGTTTTGAGTCGGCCTATTGGTCTGTTTGCCTGATGGGATTGATGTGGTGGCAAGCGGGGATGTCGATTTGGATAAGGCCTTATGTTTTCGCACTCCCTTTTGTTTTGTGGTCTTGGGATTTGGTGTTGGGATTATTGCACCACAGGGATACTGACGGACAGGTATTGATGCCTGAGCGATGGGGCTGGTTCGCGGTCAAGTTAGGCGGCGCCCTGGCGGGCGCCGCCTACATCCATTATTTCGCCGGCCTCACGGCCGGCGCATCCTTCATCGCCCTACTACTCCTGCAACCAAAAATCAATCCCAACCCGAGTGAACACACCCAAGGACTTCACCCGTCTTACATCCTATTTCTCCCCTTAACCTTCGCCTTCCTGTTTTACCTGCCACACCTCCCCCTCACCTTCGCCCAATTTCAACTCGGGGGACTCGGTTGGCTCAATGCCCCCACACCCGATTTCCTTTGGCAATTTCTGCAACATGCCACGGGCAACTCACCGGCCATACTGTTGCTATTCACGGGAGTCCTCGTTTACGCCATACAATACCACATTAGAATCGCCTATCTACCCAAGCCTGTCTCATTCAAGCGCATCCTGCAACAACCCACTATCCTGCTCACATTGGGTTTTCTGCTGGTATTCGCCTTCGGCTATATCTATTCCGTTGTTCGCGCGCCCATCCTTCAAAACAACGCACTTTACTTTGCCTTCCCCCTACTTATTCTGGTGGCCGCCCACGGAATCACCCTCGCCCGAAAAGAACTCAGCCCTACCCGTCAAGGACATAACAAATTCCAACATTACTCCCAACCCTTGGCCATCCTGTTGCCCGCACTACTACTGTATAACACCCTCATTCAAAAACAATTTCTTACCCTAGAACGCAAAGGATCCCACCACCGCATCGTAGCGCAATCGCTCCAATTCGCAGAAAACCAAACGAAATCGCACCAAAC
>JALQWO010000142.1 GCA_023258655.1 Bacteroidia bacterium | reverse complement strand
GGCAAATCATCCATGCCAAACAACAACGCCTCAATGTAAAGACCTGTGCCACCACAAAGAATCGCAGACCCTTTTTGGTTCAACAATTCCTGGGTGATACCCCGGAAAATTTCGGCATGTGTGCCCGCGTTGTAATGATATTTGATGGGAACGTGCCCTATGCCATGATGTTTGACAGCGTTCAATTCTTCGCTGCTGGGTTTTGCCACGGCGATGTTGAGTTCCTCGTATACCTGTCGGGAATCTACGTTCACAATTTCGGTTTGCAGTGCGAGCGCCAACGAAATGGCCGCGGCTGTTTTTCCGGAGGCGGTGGGACCTCCCACAACAAACAGGGTAGGTTGGGTTGTCAAACTGATGGCGTCTTATTTTAAATCATCGGCATCGATGCCTTCACCCAAGGCGCCAAAGCCAAATTCGTCGTGATCTTCATCTTCCTCCTCATCATCCTCCAAATCGTCATCCAAATCATCATCGTCTTCTGCGAGCAATTCCTCCTCGTGTTCAACCAATAAGCTCTTCACGCCTTTCGCGGCCAAGATTTTTTCCGCCAAAGTGTCGAATTCATTGTCGTCCAACATTTTGAATTTGCCCTCGTTGTGCTGTCTTGGGGCTTTGCCCTCTGAGCGATATACCCTGGGGTAGGTCTGCTTTTCGCTGCTTTCCTCAATGCTAATCAATTCGCAGAGCAAGGTCCATTGCGTGCTATAATCAAAAACATAAATAAAGCGCTGATGCGGGTCGTTTACGCAAGTACGCAACTTGGTTTCCGCCATCAATGGGGCATTGCTGTCGCCTGTTAGATCGGTTTCGCCACTGGGTTTGGCTTTCTTTACTTCAGAAATTCTTCTCCAGCGATCGTCGCTGACGAAAAAACTGGCCAATTCCTTGTTGTCGAAGCCAATGGCTTCTTGGATGATGTTGTTGAAGTCTAGGAATGTGTGCGATGGTTTGATCTCAATCCACCGGATGATGTCTTCCATGTCTTCAAACCATATTTTAAAACGGTAAACCATGCGAATGGCAAAAATAGTTCTCAGCCTTTGCTTATTGATGAAAAAAATGATGCCAATCAAAATAAGCCGTATTTTCGCGGGAATCATGAGGCGATTTTTCTTGTTCGTGTGCGTCATCTTTCCTGCGTTGCTGTTGGGTCAGAGCAATAAAAGTGATATACGGGGGTTTGTTTATGATGCCAACAATGGAGATCGATTGGTGGGAGCAAGCCTACTTTGTGTGGGAGAGGGGGTGAACAAATCAACACCTGGAAGTGCAGAAGTGAGGACGGTGCTGACCGACAACGACGGTTATTTTGCTTTAACGGGTTTGCCGATGGGTAATTATTTTGTCAGAATTTCCATGAACGGATATGATACGCTCATTGAGAAAGTGCTGGTGAAAGTGGGGTCCAATACGAAGAAAGACTTTTACGTGAACAAAATCGCTTCCATGAACGAGGTGAATATTTCGGTAAAATCCAAGGCCAAAGAGGCCCAGGTTGGGGTGACTACGGTGGATGCCAAAACCATTGCCAAAATGCCGGCGGTGGGTGCGGAGCCGGATATTTTGCAATATTTACAGGTGCTTCCTGGGGTGGTGTTTAGCGGGGATCAAGGCGGACAATTATACATTCGTGGGGGATCACCCGTTATGAATAAGGTGATGTTAGATGGTTTGACCATTTACAATCCCTTTCACTCCATTGGGTTGTTTTCCGTTTTTGAAACGGACTTGATACAAACAGCAGATGTATACAGTGCCGGATTTGGTGCTGAGTATGGGGGAAGGGTTTCTGCAGTGGTGGATTTGAAAACCCGAGATGCAAACCGAAATCGCACAACCATGAAGGTGGGTTTAACCACATTTACTTCAAAAGCCCTGTTGGAAATCCCCCTCAAGAAATACCAGCAAGGCAAAGGGAATAGTTCATTGGCAATTTCCTACAAAAACTCTTTTTTGCGAGAATCTTCAAAACTTCTTTACAACTACGCAAACCCCGATAAACTGCCGTACAATTTTGGGGATTTGTTTATCAAGGCGAGTTTCAATAGCAGTAATGGTGGCTATTCAAAATTGTACGGTTTTCATTTTACCGACAATGTAGCATTTCCCAATTCTACCAGTTATCAGTGGTCGTCGACCGGTTTGGGCGGCAGATTTTTGGTTGTACCGGAACAAGCCAAAACCCGTGTTGATGGCTATTTCTTGTGGAGTGAGTATCAAATACAACAGAAGGAACAGGATGCGCGTCCACGAAGTAGTTCCATTGGTGGGTTCAACTTGGGGATGAATTTCGGCTACAATTTCCGCAGGGATGACCTCAAATGGGGGTTGGAGATGAATGGATTCCAGACCAATTTTGAATTGTATAACTCCAACAATCGTCGGATTTCGCAATTGGAGAGCACCACGGAAATCAACTCCTTTGTAAACTATCGGGTTGCGCGGAAAAAGTTGGTGTCGAATCTGGGCTTGAGGGCTCAGTATTACGCTTCATTGGGTAACAGCAGTTTTGAGCCCCGTTTTCAGTTGCGCTACATGCCTTGGAAATCGATTGGCATCAAGTTGGCAGTTGGGGCTTACTCCCAGAATTTTTTGTCGGCCATGAGCGATCGTGACGTGGTGAATTTGTTTTACGGATTTTTGTCGGGTCCAGACAATCTTCCGGATTCATTCAACGGCAAGCCGGTCACTCATGCTTTGCAAAAGGCCCGCCACGCAGTGGCGGGATTCGACTATCGCGTTAACAAGAAGCACAGCTTCAACGTGGAGTCTTTCGTGAAACTGTTCGACCAAATCACCAACATCAACAGAGATAAGTTGTTCGAGGATGATGAATTCAATCTCGATAAGCCGGCCCGCTTGCGACAGAATTTCATCGTGGAGGAAGGCAATGCTTATGGGGGGGACTTTAGTTATAAATTCACCGACAAACATTGGTACATCTGGGCGGTGTATTCACTTACTTGGGTTAATCGATTCGATGGCAATATCAAATACCAACCGAACTTTGATCGCAGACACAATGCCAACTTTTTGGTAAACTACGAGTTGGGGAAGAAAAACCCGGTAGAGTTATCGCTGCGCTGGAATTTTGGCTCGGGATTCCCATTTACTCAGACACAGGGGTACTACGAGAAGTTTAACTTCCAACAAGGTTTGAGTACCGACTATACCTCATCGAATGGTCAATTGGGTGTGGTTTATGCCCAAATCAATCAGGGACGTTTGCCTTATTACCATCGGTTGGATTTTTCCGCCCGGAAGAAGTGGGTGATGGACAACCATCGCGAATTTAATTTGATGTTCAGTTTAACCAACGTGTACAACAGGAACAACATATTCTACTTTGACCGCATCAACCGAAAGCGCGTAGATCAGTTGCCCATTTTGCCTGCTTTGGGATGCAATTATAGCTTCTAGGTAATTGGGCGTTGAAGGTTTTCTTTAGATCGGCCCATTTCCACCAACATTACATCGTAGCCAAAGGACAGATGAAATTAGTCTTTACAATTTGTTGTTGAGAATACCCTGTATTGCCTGCAGTTTGAGCAAGGCTTCAATGGGGGTTAGTGTGTTGATGTCTATGCCTCCGCAGAGTTTTTTTACTTGAATGAGTTTTGGGTCCTCCGTCTGGAACAAGTTCATTTGATACACCGGTTTGGTGTCTGTTTTCTTCAGGGTTTTCTGGGGCGATAGGTTGGTGCGTTCTTCTTCCAAGCGATTCAATATTTCTGTGGCTCTCAGCAATACCGCATTGGGGATACCCGCCAATTGAGCCACGTGGATACCGAAACTGTGCTCGCTTCCACCTTGGGTGAGCTTTCGCAAAAAGATGATTTGGCTTCCTTGCTCCTTGATTGAAATGTGATAATTGCGTATTCCAGGGCATTTGGACTCCAATTCGTTCAACTCATGGTAATGCGTGGCGAATAATGTTTTCGGCAAAGACGGGTGGGAGTGAATGTACTCAGCGATACTCCATGCCAGCGATACCCCGTCGTAGGTGCTTGTGCCGCGACCGATTTCATCGAGAAGCACCAAGCTGCGA